>DASWUY010000193.1:0-14362 GCA_036401435.1 Acidobacteriaceae bacterium
CGGCTCGCGGCACCTGCGGTGCGGCAGACTTCCCACAGGACTTGCGCGAAGCGCGCCCGCCTGGACGGCCAGTGCTAGTAGTAGAGGTACTTGCGCCACTTCATGTCGCTGTTGCCGATCATACGCATGATGTGGCGAGAGGTGTGGAGGGAGAAGGGGCGAGGCTCCCGCACCAGCTTCATCTCGGTCTGCTCGTGGAGCAGCTGGTTGCCCTTGCGCCGGTTGCAGCTATGGCAGCAGGCCACCAGGTTCTCCCAGGTGGACTGACCGCCGCGGGAGCGGGGCAGCACGTGATCGAGCGTCAGCTCGCCGGCAGCAAGGACGATAGAGCAGTACTGGCAGGTATTCCGATCGCGCAGGAGGATGTTTTTGCGGGAGAGGGCGCGCGTCTGGTGGGGGATGCGGCGGTACTCAAGCAGGCGGATGACAGAGGGCAGGGGCATGCGGATGCGCGCCGCGTGCAGGGTGGCCCCCTGCTCTTCTTCGGTACGGGCAACGCCCTTGAGGACCAGCACCAGCGCGCGGCGGGCGCCGCAGATGTTGATCGGCTCATAGGAGGCGTTGAGCACCAGCACAGGAGTCTGCATGGGCTGGGCAGCGGGGCGCTGCGCGAGTTCGCCATCCTGCCCAATGGGTGTCAAGGTGTGGCACTTGGCGAGCGACTTCTGCTTGCGGGCATGCACCGCGCTTTTGCCGAGCGACATGGGGCTAACTCCTCCTTCTGACGGGTGGCTGCCGGGGGGCGGCCGGCAGGCCCGGGTTGGCGGACGAGGCAGCAGGAGCCGCCCAGAAGGCGACATCCTGCTCCATGGGCAGGTGGAGCAGGGGCAGGGCGTGCAGCGGCTGGGCACGGGCGGCAGTGGCCACCCAGACCGATCGGACGCCGCCCTCGCGAAGCGCATGGCTGGCGGCGCGAGCGGTAGCGCCGGTGGTGTAGATGTCGTCGATAAGCAGGATGTCGTGCCCGGCCAGTGGCCCGGCGGGTGGCGCGTGACGCGCGTTATGCCGGGCGGCGCTGCCGGTCACGGCAAAGGCGCCGCGCATGTTGTCGCGACGCTGGCGCGGGTTGAGGCCGGCCTGGCTGACGGTAGGGCGCAGGCGGCGCAGGTGCGCAGTGTCGAGCGTCCAGGCCAGCCCGCGGGCACGACCAGCGCGCACCAGGGCGCGAGCCAGCAGCTCCGCCTGGTTGTAACCCCGCTGCCGCTGCTTGGCCCGGTAGAGGGGCACGGGCACGACGGTCAGCGCGGTAGGGAGCGCGGGCAGTTCTGCGACGACTGCGGCAAGGTGGGCGCCGAGCGTGTGGGCGATCGGCTCCACGCGCTGGTACTTGAGCAGGTGGAGCAGGGCGCGCAGCGTGCCGTCGTAGAGCCCGGGCGAGATGGCGCGCTCGAAGTGAGGCGGGGCCACGCGGCAGGGGCGGCAGAGCCAGTCGCCCGGCGCGCGATCGGCCCCGGCAAAGGCGTGGGCGCCCAGCGCTTCGCCGCAGCAGAGGCAGAGGGGTCCGGATTGCGGTGGAAGATCGAGCCAGCAGGTAGCGCAGATGGGAGCGCGGGAGAGGTGCAGCAGCGGGGCGGCACAGAGCGCGCAGGCGGAAGGAAAGACGGCGCTCGCGAGCACGTCCATTGCATGATGGAGCGAGTGGCGTATGGCGGGGAGCTTGCTACTTCGAAGAGTGCGCGAGACAGCGCGCCAACCGGCGGTGCCGGGCTGTGGAACGTCGATCCTCAGACCTTGCGGCTGACTCTGGAAGACGCACCTCGTCTGGACGTGCGCGGCCCGCGTACGACAGCGCTGCGCCGTTGCACTGCAGTATACGATGGCCGCATGGGTTGCGCCAGTGCGCGGCCTCGCCCGCGGTGTGACGCCGGGCATGCATCTGCTCTTCGTTTCCTCCAAGCCTGATCGTCGAAGGGACACCCCGAGTGCTGGCTGGCGCGAACATCCAGATGCATGCTTCTACGCTGGGCCTGGTGGCCATCAGGCTGGGCGGCCTGAACGCATCCATCGTTCTGCCTGCCTGCGTCACCATCGCGCTGACCTTTGCCGGGCTGGTCTACAAGCACTTCGAGGAACACAGCCTGCAGCGCCGGCGGGATCGGCTGGATCGCGTCAACCTCCAGTTGAGGCAGCTCTACGGGCCGCTGCACGCCCTGTCGCGCGCGGGCGCCGACGCATGGAGGATCTTCCGCCAGGGACATCGCCCGCCCCAGGAGCGTCGCTACTTCGACCCCGCGGACCCGCCCACCCATGCCGAACAGGTGGCCTACCGCGTGTGGATGGAAGAGGTCTTCATGCCGATCAACCTGCGGCTGGAGGAGATCATTGTGGGCAATGCCGACCTGCTGGTGGAGGGCCAGATGCCGGAGTGCCTGCTGCGGGTGTGCGCCCACGTGAACGCCTACAAGCCGGTGCTGCGGCAGTGGCGCGAGAATGACTACAGCCACCACGAGGCCCCCATCGCGTTCCCGGAAGAGGAGCTTACGAGCTACCTGGACCGGACGTTTGTGGAGCTGCAGCGCCAGCAGCGGCAACTGCTTGGCTCCTTGCGGATACGTGCGAAGCAGTAGCGGATGAAAGCCGCAGTGGCGTCCGCTGTGCTGACGGCGTAAGCCGGGGACAGAGAAAGGTGCGGGCGCCTGTTACACTCACGCTTCCGGTTGATCTGCCTTCCAACACGAGAGGCGGGAGAGCGTAGAACGCCTGCGGAGATGCGATGCCCGAGATCACGAGCTCCTTCAAGCCTTTCGTCGCCCCCGCAGAGAACCGGCCGGAGCTGACGGCGCGGGCGCTGCTGCTGGGCAGCTTCTTCGGCATCCTGTTTGGCGCAGTGACGGTGTATGTGGGGCTGCGGGCAGGGCTGACGGTGGCCGCGTCCATCCCCATCTCGGTGCTCTCGATCAGCGTGCTGCGCGCGCTGGGGCGGGCCTCGATTCTTGAAAACAACATCGTGCAGACCACCGGTAACGCCGGGCAGTCCATCGCTGCGGGGGTCATCTTTACGCTGCCGGCGCTGATCTTTCTGGGCTTTGATCTGGAGTATGCGCGGATCTTTATCCTGGCCCTGATTGGCGGCTGGCTGGGCGTGCTGTTCATGATCCCGCTGCGGCGGCAGCTGATTGTCGAGGAGCACGGGCACCTGGCCTACCCGGAGGGAACGGCGTGCGCCGACGTGCTGCTGGCCGGGGAGCGCGGCGGCTCCTTTGCCAGCCGGGTCTTTCTGGGCCTGGGGCTGGGCGCGGTGTACACGCTGTTTCAAAACGAGAACCTGCTGGGCGCCTGGCCCTCCACACCGGACTACCAGCCCGACTACGGGGCGCAGCACGTGTTGCGCGGCGCCGCGGTGCGGTGCGATGCGACGCCGGAGTACCTGGGCGTGGGCTACATCATCGGGCCGCGGGTGGCGGGGACGATCTTTGCCGGCGGCGTCTTCAGCTGGCTGGTGCTGATGCCGGCCATTTACTTCTTCGGCTCGCATTTTCCCGGTGCGCTGTACCCGGCGACCAAGCCGGTGGCGCAGATGAGCCCCAGCGATTTGTGGTCAAGCTACGTGCGGCCGATGGGTGCGGGGGCGGTGTCGGCAGCAGGGCTGATCACGCTTTTGAAGACGCTGCCCACCATCTTCGGCGCGCTGCGGGCCGGGGTGGCCAGCATTCGCGACCGGAACGCAGCCGGCGCAGTGGCGATGGAGAGGACGGACCGGGACCTGCCGCCGCTGGTGGTGGCGGGCGGCAGCGTGGCGCTGGTGGTGCTGATGTTTCTCTTTCTCACCTTCAAGCCGGTGCCCGGGGCGCAGATGACCTGGTTTGCCAACCTGGCCGCATCGCTGCTGATTGTCATCTTCGGCTTCCTGTTTGTGACGGTGTCGTCGCGCATCGTGGGGCTGATCGGCAGCTCGTCCAATCCCATCTCAGGCATGACGATTGCGACGCTGATGGCTACCTCGGCCATCTTCCTGGTCAAGGGGTGGACGGCGCCGGCCTTTGGGGCGCTCGCGATCACAATCGGCGGCACGGTTTGCATTGCGTCCGCCAACGCCGGCGACACGTCGCAGGATCTGAAGACGGGCTTCCTGATCGGCGCGACGCCCTGGAAGCAGCAGCTGGCGCTGATGGTGGGAGTGTGCGTGTCCACTGTCGCGATTGGAGCGACGCTGAACGCGATGAACAAGGGCCTGGAGGAGTTTCGCGCGGCGGCTACGCCGTGGAACCTGGGCGTCGAGCACCAGGGGGTGCAGAACCAGGGCACGTTTACGCGCCGCGAGTTCCGGGTGACGGGCGCGGGCGCCGACGGGGCTGGGGGCGGCGGTGCGGAGGTGCGCCAGGGGTCACACTACCTGCTGCTGAACGCGCTCGGATCGCGTGAGCTGGCCGACGGCAAGTACCTCTATAACCCGGCCACGCAGGCCATTGAGGTGCAGTGGATCCAGGGGATTGGGAGCGAGAAGGCGGCGGCGCCCCAGGCCCGGCTCATGGCGACCGTAATCAACGGGATCCTGACGCGGCAGCTGCCCTGGGGGCTGGTGCTGCTGGGCGTCTTCCTGGTGGTGGCGGTGGAGCTGCTGGGAATTCGCTCGCTGTCGTTCGCGGTGGGGGCTTACCTCTCCATCGCGACCACGCTGGCGATCTTTGTGGGCGGCGTGGTGCGTTGGATGGTAGACCGGGCGACGGTGCGCGCCGGCGTGGCGGCAGGGGGAGCGGAAGATGCGGAGAGCGAGATCAGCCCGGGGTCGCTCTACGCCAGCGGCCTCATTGCAGCGGGCGGGATCGTGGGGCTGCTGGGCGTGGTGCTGAAGCTGTACGAGGCCGCGACCGGGCATGCGGCGCTGCCCACCCTGCCGCACACCTTCCTGCACCATGACTGGGTTTCGGTCGTCATGTTCGCGCTGCTCGCGTTCTCTCTCTACTACTTCGCGCGCAAGCCGTTGCCGCAGGCGTAGCGCGGCAGGCGGCGGTGGCGGGCGGGGCCATGGTAAGCTGGCGCAACGGAGGCGAGCGAACCAGCAACTCGTCCTAAGGGCACGCGCACACGTTCCTGGTCCCCGAGGCTCAAGGACCAACCTTTAACGATGCGGAGCCCACCCATGCAAGGATCAGCAGCAGGCGCGGCGCCCGAGCCACGATGGCTGGAGCGCTTCTTTTTCGTATCGCTGCTTTGTTTTTGTGCGTACGTGCTGTGGCTGCCCGTCTTCCCTACCAATGATGGCCCGCTGCATATTTATTTTTCCAGCATCCTGTGGGAGCTGGCCTCCCGGCCGACGATCTACAGCAGCTACTTCGCCATCCGGCACCTCATCCAGCCCTACTCCCTGCACTACTT
Source organism: Acidobacteriaceae bacterium (assembly GCA_036401435.1). Lineage (GTDB taxonomy): Bacteria > Acidobacteriota > Terriglobia > Terriglobales > Acidobacteriaceae > EB88. The sequence goes on from DASWUY010000193.1 coordinate 5,317, forward strand.
CGCGCTCATCGGACTGGAGCATTTTGTCTCTCCGGCGATGGCGGAGAAGCTGTGCGTGGTGGGCGTGCTGGTGTGCGAGGCGCTGGGGTTTCGCTACCTGGCCCGGCGCCTGGGTCCGCATGCCTCGCTGACCTCGCTGCTCATCCTTCCGCTGCTCTTCAGCTGGCCGCTGGGTGGTGGGTTTCTCAACTTCTGTTTCTCGATCGGCGTCTCGCTGTTTGCGTTTGGCGCGTGGTTCTCGCTGCCTGAGGGCCGGTCTGCGCCCTTCCCGGGGCGCACCTTCGCGGCCTATGTCTTTGCCCTGCTGGTGCTGGTCCTCTCGCACCCGGTGCCGCTCATGGTGCTGATCCTGCTTGCCACCGGAGACATCCTGCTGCGCCTGCTGCAGGGCCGCCTGGCCACCGGGCAGCTGCGGCTGGCGGCGTTGCGGTGGCAGGTGGTGGCGTTGGGCCTGGCCTGCATGGCCTTTATCGCGCCGGCGCTGCTGGCAGACAAAGGCCAGGCGGCGTCAGCGTGGAAGCAGTTTCGCATTCACGGTTCGCTGGTGCGGGCGCTCGTGCTGGGTTACCGGGTGAGCCTGTTCGGCGGGCTGTCGCCTGCGGCGCTGCTCTACCAGGGTGCGGTGCTGGTCATCCTGCCGCTGGTGCTGGTGCTGCACTGGCCCACGCTGCGCGCGCACCTGCGGGTCCGCACCAGCACCGCTCCGGAGCGCCTGCTGATCCTCGCCCTGCTCTTCACCCTTGCGGTGATCCTGTTCCCGTTGAACATGAACGGCTCGGCGCACTTTGCCGACCGCATGTGGACGGTGACCTGGCCGCTCGCGATGGCGGCGCTCGCCGGCGCCTCGCTCGCGGCGAAGAGCCGCCGGAACCTGAGCCTCTTCGGCGTGGTGTGGATCGTGCTGGCGGCCTGGCTTGCGGTGCGAACGCTGACCCCGGCCGCGCGCAGGCAGCAGGTTATCTCGGAGGCGGCGCTGCCGGACGGCAAGCGCGGCGTCTTCGTGCAGCCGGATGGCCTGGCAGAACCGGCTTCGGTCCACGCCCGCTATGGACTCTTTCACTGGAGCGCAGGCCGGGCGTTTGCGCGGCACCACGACATCCTGCTCAACAGCCCGTGGCTGGGGCTGACCATCCTCCCCATCCGCGAGAAGCAGGGCGCAAGCATGGTGGTGAACACGATGCGCGATATCGACGCCGAGGACCCGACCGAGCTCTATGACGACCTGCTGCACAATCAGAGCGCACGTGAAACCGCCTTTCGCGATGCGGACTTCCTGTTCTACGTCAACCCTCTGTCGCCGGCGCCGCACCCTCTGGCCGAGGCCGAGGCCCTGCTCCCCGGCGTGCCGTTACAGTGGTCATGCACGGCGGACGGGTTCTACGCGGTGTGCGTCCGCAAGCCGTGACCTGGCTCGCGTACAGCATGCTATGCTTTGGCAAACCGGCAGCCTGAGGCATGGGAACTGCGGACTGTTCGGCGAGGAAAACGCTGCAGATGACATTTCTTGAGCGTGGCACGGAGCAGGTTGCACGTTTCTCAAACCTTCTCTCTGGCACCGCCCTCTTGTTGCTGCTGACCTACCTGCTGTGGCTGCCCACGTTCCCCAGCGGCGACGGCCCGCTGCACATCTACTTCGCCAATATTCTGTGGAGCCTGGCCCGCCACCAGCCCGGATACGCGCCCTACTATGCCATCCGCCACCTGATCGCGCCCTACTCGCTGCACTACTTTGCTCTCATCTTTTTCGAGAAGTTTCTCTCCTCGGCAAACGCGGAAAAGCTGTTTGTCACCATGGTTGTGCTGAATACAGCGCTGGGCTTTCGCTTCCTGGCCCGGCGGCTGGGCGACCATGCGGCTTTGGCTTCGCTCTGGATGGTGCCCCTGCTGCTGACCTGGTCAATGGGCGGCGGCCTGTTGAACTTCTCCTTTGCCATCGGTGTCGCCTACTGGGCCTTCGCCTTCTGGACCATGCTGCACCCGGCCGGGAGCCCACGCGCGCTCGCCGGGTTTGTGGTGGCGCTGGCGGTGCTGGTGCTCTCGCACCCGGTGCCGCTGCTGGTGCTGTGCGCGTTTGTGGGTGCTGACCTGCTGCTGGTCTGGCTGGAGGCGAGACGCTTTGGGCGGCCTATGCAGGGTTTGGGGGTGCGCGCAGTCGCCTTTGCCCTCAGCTGCCTGGCCATGGTGGTGCCCACGCTGCTGGCTGACAAGGGCAAGGTAAACGCCATCTGGCCCGACCTGCACCCCCATGTGGACCTGTTGATCGAGCTGGTGCGCGCGCAGTGCGTGGGTCTCTTCGGAGGCGCGGGCGTGCTGCAGGTGATCTACACCCTGGGGCTGCTGGCCATCGTGCCAGGAGCACTGTTGCTGGTGGGCCGGGGCATGCTGCCGCACTTACGTGCCGGCGCCAGCACGCCCGCCGAGCGCCTGCTGGTCATTGCGGTCGTCTACCTGCTGGCGACGCTCAGCTTTCCGCACTCGCTGAACGGCTCCTACTACTTTCCGCAACGGATGTGGGACCTGCTGTGGCCGCTGATCCTGGCCTGCGCCGCAGCCGCCTCACTGGGGCCGCGCCTGGAGCGGGGACTGGCCCTGGTGGGCGCCGCCCTGGTCCTGGTGTTCGCCGTGCTCACGGTCCAGACCCTAGGCCCGGCGGCGCGGAAGGAGGCAGCGCTGGGGCAGGTCCACTTTGAGGCCGGCAGCCGCGGCCTGTTTGTGCAGCCGCTGAGCGCCACCCACCCCTACGCCGGCGGCTTCACCTACCCCGTCTTCTTCTGGAGCGGGGCACGCGCGGTCGCGAATAGCCATGCCATCCTGCTGAACAGCCCCTGGCTCGACCTCTCCATCCTGCCGGTCAAGGAGAATGGTCAGGCGGGTCTCCTGGTCGACGAACAGTCCAAGGCCACGACCGAGCATCCCTGGGACCTGCTGCAGGTGCTCGAGACGCCGTCGGCCGCGCGCGACCGGGCGCTCGCGCATGCCGACTTTCTCCTCTATGGCGATCCCATCGCGACGCGTCCCGACGTGCATGCGCCGGTGGCCGCCATGCTGGCCGACCGGCAGATGCTCTGGACATGCAGCTACAGCGACTTCTACGCTGCATGCACGCGCAACCCGGGCCCCGCGGCCCGGCCCTGACAAACCATCCTGAGGAAACATCCATGCTGAGTGTGGTGGTGCCCTGCTACAACGAGCAGGAAGGCGTGCACGAGTGTCACCGTCGTCTGACGGAGGTGCTCACCGGCATGCGCGTGGACTACGAGATCGTCTACGTGAACGATGGCTCGCGCGATGCGACGCATGCGGCGCTCTCGATGATCCACGCGAACGATGCCCACGCGGTGGTGGTGGACCTGGCGCGCAACTTCGGCCACCAGCTGGCGGTGAGTGCCGGGCTGGAAGTAGCCAGAGGCGACGCGGTGGTGATCATCGACGCCGACCTGCAGGACCCGCCCGAGGCCATGGTCGAGATGTACCGGCTGTGGCAGGAGAACTACCAGGTGGTCTACGGGGTGCGCGCCTCGCGGGTAGGCGAGTCAGGCTTCAAGTTGTGGACGGCCAAGGCCTTCTACCGGATCATCAACCAGTTGTCGGACGTCGAGATCCCGCTCGACACGGGCGACTTCCGGCTGATTGATCGCCGCGTGGTCGACGTGATGCTGCGCATGCCGGAGCGGCACCGTCTGCTGCGGGCCATGTACAGCTGGGTTGGCTTCCGGCAGACAGGCCTGCCCTATGAGCGGGCTGCGCGTTTTGCGGGGACGACCAAGTACCCGCTCAAGAAGATGATGGCGCTGGCACTCGACGGCATCGTCTCCTTCTCGACCGCGCCGCTGCGCATGTTGACGCTGGTCGGCACGGGGACGGCGCTCCTGGCCTTTTGCGGGATGATCTACGCGATCGTCATCCGGCTCTTCACGCACCACTGGGTCGCCGGCTGGGCCACGCTGTTTGTCGGCATGCTCTTCTTCAGCGGGCTGCAGTTGATCTCGCTCGGGATCATGGGCGAGTACCTGGGGCGGATCTACACAGAGGTAAAGCAGCGACCGCTGTACATCATTGCCTCGGTGCTGCGAGCGGAGTGAGCTAGCGGGCCAGCCGCTTGCGGGCGTCCTCAGCAGCGGGGCTGGACGGGGCCACGCGCACCGCGGCCTCAAAGGCCTGGCGGGCCTGGATGGTGGCCTGGGCGCCGCGGTCGGCCAGGACCTGGCCCCAGTAGTCGAGCGCGGCGGCAGCCAGCGGGGCCGGCAGACTGCCCTGGTGGGCGGCCTGCTCCGCCCGCGGAGCCAGGAAGCCCAGGTCCTGCTCGGCCTGCTCCTTGCGATGGAAGAAGAAAGGCAGGTGCCAGGTGGTGAGCGCGCGAACGAAGCGAGCCTCCAGGCTGTCGGGCGCCTGGCTGACGGCCGAGTCCAGCTTCTCCAACCCCTCCTGGGCGAGCGTGTGCTTGCGCCACACGGCGAGCGTGCGTCCGGACTCCAGCAGCTCGAGGCTGCCCAGATAGGCCTCAACAACAGGCTGGCCGGGCCACGCGGCGTGGAGGGCAGCAAATTGCTGGCGGGCTCGGTCATCAGCCCCGCGGTCGCCTTCGAGGTCGGCGAAGTAGGCGGTGCGCGCAGCCTGCAGCTGCTCGGCAAAGGCAGGGCGCGCGAGGCTGGACGGGCCTGGGTTTGCATGGACGCCGTCGGCCGCGTACGCGCCCGCTGCCGGCGCCAGGCAGAGGCACCCGAACAGGGCCAGAAGTCCTGAGGCCCGAAGTTTCGCGGCCCGGAGTTTCGCCGGAGCCCGCCCGCCGGTTCCAGCAGAGAGACGTGGTGCCCTATCCGACATCGTAAGCGCGCTCCTTCCACGTAGCGCGGCCGCCCAGCAGCTTGCGCCCCAGGGCGTACCACTCAAGGACCAGCAGCAGGATGACGCTGAAGGGGTGCAGCAGCGCTCCCCGCCAGCTCTGATGAAAGCGCCGTGCGGCCACCAGGCGCGGCAGGTAGCTGGCGCCGAGTGCCAGCAGCGTCCAGGCGCCCGGCCACCGTACGGCAAGCCAGAGTGGCAGCACCTGGCCGGCGCCGAGCAGCACGGTAAAAGGTACGATGCGCGCCGGCGCGGCCAGGCCTTCTGTGGCGTTCTTCCCCAGGCCCTGCCACACCTCGCCCGCGGTGGTGTACATGCGGCAGCGGGCCAGTGGTGTCAGGTCAGCGAGGTCGGTCGAGAAGCCGTGGTGACGAAAGAGGCGCGGCAGCAGCAGGCCGTCGTGCATGGTCTGGCGTATGGCCGCATGTCCTCCGGTGGCCAGGTAGGCAGCGCGATCGACCATCATCAGCTGCCCACAGCCAGCGGCAAGGGCCGGGTGGGTGGCCTGGGCACGCATGCGCGCGATGGGCAGGTAGCAGAGCAGAACGAAATGGATCAGGGGAATAAGCAGCCACTCAAGCAGAGTGCCAGTCTGTTGGAGCGGGAAGCCGCTGACCAGGCTGGGGCGAACCGGGGAGGTGGTCATGAAGTGAGCCAGGCGGGCGAGCGCGCCGGGCTCCAGGCGGACGTCCGCGTCGAGGAAGCACAGAGTGTTGTAGCGGGCCAGGCCGGCGAGGATGTGGCAGGCGTGCTGCTTGCCGTTCCACCCGGCGGGGAGGGGTGGCGCGGGGACCGAGCGCAGCTGCGGGTGCTGCGCGGTGAGCGATCGGACAATGGCCGCGGTGCGGTCGGTCGAGGCGTCGTCGAGGACGATGACTTCAAGCGCAGCATCGCCGCCGTGGCCCGAGGCGAGGACGCTCTGAACGCAGGCGGCGATCGAACCCTCTTCGTTGCGCGCGGGGATGAGGACCGAGATGGGGCGGAGGCGCGGTCCGGCGGCGGGAGCGGGCGGCTGGTAGAGGCGCAGGTTGGCCAGGAAGAGCAGGGCCGGACCCACCGAGCAGGCGAGCGCCACCACCAGCAGCCAGGGGTGCGGGGTCAGGCTGGCCCGAATCGCCGAGGCCTCGGCAGAGGTCGACGCAAGGGAGGCGAGGCAGATCATGGTGCGGTGCGGCGCGCGCCGGGGGCGGGGGAGGGGGACGCCTCCCGGGTGGCCGGGCCGTGGGTCAGGCTCGCACCGGAAACCGTCCCAGTCGCAATGGTAGACGGCGGGCCGGCCCCGGCACGGAGCGCGCCAGCCAGGTTCCGCCAAGCGCCGGCCAGGCCGCTGCCCTCTGGCTGGCCTCCGAGAACGGTGTGGAAGTGCGCGGGGTTGCGGCTGGCGGCCAGCACGGCGAGCTCGTCCTGAGTCGCGGCCAGCGCGCCGGTCAGCGCGGCGGTGATTCCGCTCTCCCCCGAGAGGGAGCCGCCGTCGAGCTGGCCGCGGGTGAAGGTGACCGGCTGACCGCACAGGGTCAGGATCTCGGGCAGGCGCCGGTCCCAGTAGGTGTACTCGTAGGCCAGCGGCACGACGGTGACCTGGTCCAGCCGCTTGATGAGCGAGGCGAGGCCGGGCTTGAAGACCAGGGGGCGGGAGCGGACGTCGGTGAATCCGCCCTGCGGCGTGAGCCAGAGCAGGGAATTGGGGTCAGAGAGGATGCGCCGGGCAGCGCGCAGGAACTGGACGGCTCCGCGAGCCGTGCCCTGCTCGACGGGGAAGAGGCCGAGGCCGCCCAGGATGCCGTAACGGGTGAGTGAGCGGTCGTCGATGGGGGCGTAGTGGTCGGCGGTGCGGAGCAGGAAGCGCGAGAGCAGGATGGAGGTGAGCGGGTCCCACCAGGAGGGGTGGTTGATGCAGACGATGAGCGGGCGCGCGGTAAGCGGAAAGCGCTCGGGCGCGGCCATCCGTAGGGCACCGAAGTGAAAGGGGACGTAGAGGCTGAGGTAGAGGTCAAAGAAACGCAGCAGGAAGCGGGAGGGCCGGCGGGGCCCGGCGGCGTGATCCTGTTGCGGCTGCGTCGCGGGGTTCGCGTCATGGAATCCGGCAGGGTCCGGCCGCAGGTCCTTTGCTTGGCTCACGACGCTGGCCGCCCGGCCTAACGGCTGGCCAGCAGCGAGCCGGCCATGGCCGCTTCCGCCTGCTGACGCGCAGCCGCCGCTATGGCCGCGCCCCGGTAGCGCTGGTCCAGGGCATCGGCGGCAATCCAGCCCGACATCATGACCATGGGCATGCCGGGGCCGGGATGTGCGGCGCCGCCGGCGAGGAAGAGGCCGTCCAGCTCGCGGCTGGCGTTGGCCGGCTTGAAGGCGCCGGTCCAGCGGCCGTGGCTGGACAGCCCGTAGATGGCGCCGTTGAGCACCTTGTAGCGGTCGTGGATGTCCTGGGGGGTGAGGGCGCGTTCAAAGACGATGCGATCCTCGATATCGGTGAGCCCGGCCGTGCGCTTGAGCTTGTCGAGGATCACCTGCCGGTAGGCCGGAAACATCTTTGACCAGTCGTGGTGGGGGCGCAGGTAGGGCGTGTGCACCAGGACGTAGAGCGCATCGCCGCCCGGGGGAGCTGTCGCCGGCTCGATGGCGGTCGTCGACGCGAGGTAGCAGGTAGGGTCCGGCGCCGGCTCGCCCAGGTCGTAGATGTGGTGAAACTCCTCGTGCGCATCGCGCGAGAAGACGAAGTCGTGGTGGGCCAGGTGCTCGTAGCGCCGGCTGAGGCCGAGGTAGAGGACGACGCCGGAGCAGGCCGGCTCGTACTCGCCCCTGGCGTCAAAGCGCCTGGCGACGGGACCCCCCACCAGCTCCCTGTAGGTGCGCACGGCATCTTCGTTTGAGACAACGGCGTCAAAGTCGCGGCGCTCCCCTGAGGTTGTAACCAGGCCGGTTACCTTTCCTCCCTCGGTGAGCAGCCGCTCCACCTCGGTTGAGACGTGGTACCGGATCCCTAGTTCCCGGCCCAGCCTGGTCATGGCCTCGGGCACGGCACGGGTGCCGCCGATCGGGTACCAGATGCCCTCCTCCGCCTGCATGTGGCCGATAGCGCACAGGATCGCCGGGGAGGCGTCCGGCGACGAGCCGACGTACTGCACGTAGTGGTCCAGCATCTGCGCCACGTCGGGGTCATCAATGTAGTCGCGGATGGTGCCGGCCACGGTCTGGCCCATGCGCATGCGCGCCACATCCTTAAGCACCTTGATGTCGAAGGCGCCCTGGATGTCAAAGGTGTCGCGCATGGAGCCGACGGACTTCCAGAAGAAAAAGCGGTCTGAGATGCCGTGGAGGTCCTCAGACATCTTCATGAACTGGACGTACTTGTCGCCCATGCCCGGGCGCCGGGCGTTGAGCGTGGTGGCCATCTCGCCGATATCGTGGCGCAGGTCAAGGACCGAGCCGTTGTCAAAGAAGCAGCGCCACTGCGGGTCCAGTCGCACCATGCGCAGATAGTCGTCCAGGTCCCGGCCGGCTTCGCGGAAGATGCGCCGCAGCACCGAGGGCTGGATGAGGATGGTGGGGCCCATGTCAAAGCGGAAGCCGCCTTCCTCAAGAACGGCAGCCTTGCCGCCCAGCCACGGATTCTTCTCAAAGACCTCGACCTGGTAGCCGCGGCCAGCCAGCGTGCAGGCCGCTGCCAGGCCGCCAAGGCCCGATCCGATGACTGCAATGCGCATGTCTTTCTCTCCTGGGATAGAACGCTACTGTGACGTTACGAGAGGCGCCCGGCCGCCCGGACGAGTTTCTTTGCGCCCTCGATCCGGCCGCGCCAGCTGCCCGCATGGAGCGCCTGGGCCAGGCCGGCAAAGAAAGGCACGTGAGCGGCGGTGGTGGGCTGGTAGGCTCGCAGGCTGCGGCTGCCCTGGCGCAGGATGGTCTTGACGGCGGTCATGGCGAGCAGGCCTTCGCGGCCCCGGGTTCGTCCAAAGCCGCTCCGGCCCCGCCCCCCAAAGCTGGCGCGCGGGTCGGCCGTGGAGACGATCAGGTCGTTGAGCAGCACGGTGCCGGCGGTGATGCGAGAGGCCAGCGCTTCCGCCTGCCGGGGCGGGCCGAAGATGGCCGCGGTCAGCGCGTAGGGGCAGGCGTGGTAGTCGGCCAGGCCGGCCACGGTGCTGGACATGCGAAACACCGAGAGCAGGGGCGCGAAGACCTCAGTCTGCGCCACCCGCATCTCCGGCGT
>DASWUY010000194.1:0-3936 GCA_036401435.1 Acidobacteriaceae bacterium
GAATGGATCGCCGACCGTGTCGCCGACGACCGCTGCCTTGTGGGCGTCTGACTTCTTGCCCCCGTACTGCCCGGTCTCAATGAACTTCTTGGCGTTGTCCCAGGCGCCGCCGCCGTTGTTCATGAGCATGGCGAGGAGCACGCCGCTGATGGTCCCGACCATGAGCAGGCCGGCAACGGCCTTGGCGCCGGCAAGGTTGACGGCGACTCCCTGGATGGCGGGAACGGCGAGCGCGCCGCCGGCACTGACCACCTGCGCGGCAGACTGGTAGCTGGCGCTGAAGTTGCGGAAGATGAGGCCAACGAGCACCGGCAGTCCAACGGCGAGCAGGCCGGGAACCACCATCTCCTTGAGGGCGGCGCCCGTCACGATGTTGACGCAGCGGGCGTAGTCAGGCTTGGAGGTGCCGGCCATGATGCCGGGGTTTTCGCGGAACTGGTTGCGGACGTCCTGGACGATCATCTGCGCGGTGCGGCCGACGGCCTTGATGGCCAGCGAGCTGAAGAGGTAGGTGAGCATGGCGCCGAGCAGCGCGCCGACGAAGACCGGGACCTCGGCCAGGTTGACGTCGGTAAAGGTCCAGCCGGCGGGCATGTAGCCACCTGCCGCGGTGACCTTCTGGTCGACGATGGTGCGGATCTCTTCAAGGTAGGCGGAGAAGAGCAGGAACGCGGCGAGCGAGGCAGAGCCGACGGCATAGCCCTTGGTGAGGGCCTTGGTGGTGTTGCCTGCGGAGTCGAGCTTGTCGGTGCGGTCGCGAACCGACTCGGGCTGGTTGGACATTTCGATGATGCCGCCGGCGTTGTCGGTGATGGGGCCGAAGGTGTCCATGGCCAGGATGTAGGCGGCGCAGCTGAGCATGCCCATGGTGGCGATGGCGGTGCCGTAGATGCCCTTGGCGTAGGCGGCGATGCCGGTAACGCCGGACAGGCCCTGGACGCCGAAGTAGTAGCTGAGCAGGAGGGCGGCGGAGATGACGACTACGGGCATGGCTGGGGTCTCCATGCCGACGGCGAGGCCGCTAATGATGTTGGTGGCGGGGCCGGTGAGCGAGGCTTTGACGATGGACTGGACGGGGCGATATTTCGCCTCGGTGTAGTACTGGGTGATCCAGACGAAGAGGAACGCGGTGACCAGGCCAGTGACGCCGCAGCCGAGCAGCCAGAGGGGATGAACGCCGGGGCCGTTGAGCATGCCGTAAACCGCGCCTGCAAAGCCCAGCAGCGCGAGGGCGGAGGTGACGTAAAAGCCGCGGTTGAGCGCGCTCATGGGATCTTCTGTTTCGTTGGTGCTGACGACGAAGACGCCGACGATGGAGGCGATGAGGTTGATGGCAAGCACGATGAGCGGGAAGAGGATGCCGCGCAGGCCGAAGACGGGGTAGAGGGCGGCGCCGAGGATCATGGCGCCAACGTTTTCTGCGGCTGTGGACTCGAAGATGTCGGCGCCGCGGCCGGCGCAGTCGCCGACGTTGTCACCGACCAGGTCGGCGATAACGGCAGGGTTGCGGGGGTCGTCTTCGGGGATGCCGGCCTCGACCTTGCCGACCAGGTCGGCGCCTACGTCAGCAGCCTTGGTGTAGATGCCGCCGCCGAGCTGGGCGAAGAGCGCGACGAGCGAGGCGCCGAAGCCGAAGCCGACGAGCTGGTAGGGAACGGCCTGCGGGTGATCGAGGCCGCCGAAGACCAGGAAGAGGGAAGCGACGCCGAGGAGCGAGAGCGCGACGACGACGAGGCCAGTGACGGCGCCGCCGCGGAGCGCCATCTTGAGGGCGCGGTCGAGGCTGGTGCGCGCGGCAGCGGCGGCGCGGATGTTGGCGCGGATGGAGCAGTACATACCGGTGAAGCCGGCGAGGCCGGAGCAGACCGCGCCGACCAGGAAGCTGATGACCGTCTTGGCAGCGTAAGGGGCGGTGCGAGGAGAGAAGTGGTAGCCGAGGAAGACGACGACGGCGAGCGCGAGGGCGATGGCCCCGATGGTCTGATACTGCCGCTTGAGAAACGCCTCGGCGCCTTCGCGGATGGCGTTTGAGATGGCCTGCATTTCGGTGGTGCCGGAGTCGGAGGCGATGACCCCGCGAGCCAGGAGGAAGGCGAAGGCGAGGGCGAGGAGTGCGACTGCGATCGCGATCCAGAGGTAAATGCGGCCGTCATTGGCAGCCGCTAGATGAGTGGTGGATCCGGTTCCAGCCTGCGCAAGTGCGGCGGCAAAGAGGCGCGATGCATGCATAGAAGGCGTCTGCTCCATTATGGCGATCGTGGTGAGTCTCAAAGGGACCCATTATCCACGATCCGATCGTTGATGCGCGAATTGGGTTAGGCCGCGGCTGACGAGGGGAGGACGGGAGGGACAGGGCGGAGGGACCGACAGTCGACGGCGCGATGTGCTTGCGAGCGTGGTGACCGCGGGGGCAAGGGGCAGGCGGGTAAGGATGTACGGAGACGCGACACGTGCGTGTAGATTTTCCCCTGAACGGGCTGCGGGGAAGCGTCAGTGCTTGTGCTCGGGCTGCCGCGGGATGGCGATGAAGAGTGCCTTACCGGTGGCGAGCAGGGTGCCGCTCTCGTCGGAGAGGGTGCTTTCGCAGAAATGCTTGCGGCCCGCAACGGAGACCTGCCGGCCGCGCAGGACGACGGGGGTCGAGAGGGGCACGGGGCGGAGGTAGTTTGTCTCCATGTGGCGGGTCATGGCCATCAGCCCTTCTGCGTGGGGAGAGGCGTGGATGGCCTTGCTCATGACCTCGTCGAGCACGCTGGCGATGACGCCGCCGTGCGCGAAGCCGTGCGGGCCCTGGAAGCGCTCGGGCACGTGGAAGTGCGAGACGACCTCGTGGGTGGGCGTGGTGGAGAAGGTGAGGCGCAGGCCGATCTCGTTCAGCTGGCCGCAGCCGAAGCAGGAGTGCTGGGCGTCATAGAGCAGGGGAGTGAGGATCTCTTCGGTCATGCGACCTCGACAGGGTTGCGTGGTGCGCATGATGCGATGCGTGGAGGCCTTGTATCGGCATGCATGCGGGGCGATCTTTGGTGTGATGAGGGGCACGCTGGGGAGCCGAAGCTGAGAGCTCCCTGCGTTATACTACGGGCTATGCCCCTGGCACCCGCCGCGCCTGAAAGCACCTCTGCCGCAACGAAGACATTTTACCTGGAGACCTTTGGGTGCCAGATGAATGTCCACGATTCGGAGAAGGTGATTGGCACGCTGGTGAGCGAAGGGTATGCGCAGGTGGAGACCGAGGAAGCGGCTGACCTGATTCTTTACAACACCTGCTCGATTCGCGACAAGGCGGAGCAGAAGGTCTTTAACCGGCTGAACGATACCAAGAAGCTGCACAGGCAGGGCAAGCGGTTCGGGGTGCTGGGGTGCGTGGCGCAGCAGGAAGGTGAACGCATCTTTGAGCGCGCCCCGTATGTGTCGCTGGTGTCAGGGTCGGCGAGCTATCGCAAGCTGCCGGAGATGCTGGTGCAGCTGGAGGCGGGGAACACCCGCGTGACCGGCCTCGATGACCGGCAGACGGATGAAACGTTTGTGACCGAGTTTACGGCGCGGTCCAACCGGCACCGCGGCTACATCACAATCGTTGAAGGGTGCGACAAGTTCTGCGCGTACTGCGTGGTGCCGTACACGCGCGGCAAGGAGCGCTCGCGCGCGTCTTCGTCGGTGCTTGAAGAAGGGCGGCGGATGGCCGGGAGCGGCTACACGGAGATCCAGCTGCTGGGGCAGAACGTGAATTCCTACCGGGACCCGGAGGGCGCGAAGAGCTTTGCTGCGCTGCTGGCGGCAGTGGGGGAGATTCCGGGCATCCGGCGGGTGCGCTTTACCACCTCGCACCCGCGCGACTTCACTCGCGAGATCGTGGAAGCGATCGACGCCGTGCCGGCGCTGTGTGACCATGTGCACCTGCCGGTGCAGTCTGGGTCAACGCGCGTCTTACGCCTG
>DASWUY010000195.1:0-5023 GCA_036401435.1 Acidobacteriaceae bacterium
GGCGTCGGCAGCTTGGCTGGGTCGAGCCACATGTTGAGACGCCCTGCATACTCTGCGAACTGCGGCGCCGGCCCCTGCCACTGCAGCTCGTCCACCGACTCAAAGAGGGCAATATCGGTGCGCAGTGTGGCCAGTTTCCGAAAGAGCAGGGCGCGCTCGGCGTCTCGCAGCAGCGTGGCTGCAAGCGACTTGGGGCTGGCTGCATTCACCTTCCACTCGCGCCAGTCCGGCGGTATCTGCTCCAGGTGCCCGAAACGGGCGAGTACGGCCGCAGCCGACTTGGCGCCCCAACCCTGCAGCCCCGGGTAGCCATCGGCCGCATCCCCCACTAGGGCCAGGTAGTCAGGGATGGAGGCGGGCAGCACGCCGAACTTCGCGAATACGCCGGCCTCGTCTCGCAGCACGCGCTTGCGCCTGTCCAGTTGCACCACCCGGGTCCCTCGCACGCACTGGGCCAAGTCCTTGTCCGGCGTGCAGACGATGACCTGGGAGACGCGATCGTCCCGTGCTGCGGCGGCAGCGCCGGCGGCCAGCGCGTCATCCGCCTCGAGAGCGACCATCGGCCACACCACCACACCCATGGCCGTCAGCGCGTCCTCCAGCAGAGGAAACTGCTGCAAGAGGTTAGGTTCCACGCCGGCGCCCGTCTTGTACCCCGGCCACATGTCATTGCGAAAAGACTCAATCACATGGTCGGTCGCAACAGCGAGGTGGGTCGTCCCGTCGCGCAGCATGCCCAGCACCGAGTCCAGTACGCCCCCAACGGCCGCGACCTCCCGTCCGTCTGGAGCGCGCGCCGGGGGCAGGGCGTAGTAGTGCCGGAAGAGCTCGTAGGTGCCATCGATGAGGTGGACTTGCAGAGGATCCCTCCCTGCGCCCCGGACCGGCGCTGTCCCAAAGACCGCGACGCCCAGGCTGCCGCGCCCGGCTCAGGCGACGGCGGTAAGGTTCTCGACCACCCGCTCCCGCATGCGCTGGTAGAGGCCGGCCACAGCGTACTTCTGGAAGTGCGGCGAGTTGCGGTGCGCCTCGTGGGCCGCACTGTCCTGGTATTGCTCGTAGATCAGAACCGTGTCCGGCTCTGACTCGCACCAGTGCGGCACGTAGGTGACGCAGCCAGGCTCCTGCCGCGACGCCTCGGTCAGTTTCACCAGCAATTCGGTAATCTCCTGGTGCTCGTCGTGGGGAAAGCGCATGCGCACCATCAAGCTGACCATCTGGACCCTTTCCGTTCCGCGATACCCTTCACTGCTCGCCGCGCACCGCCGCTCCGACGTGGCGACCGCTCCCGGCAAGGCATCATCCTCGCAAGTCGGCCAGCATCTGGTCAAAGCCAGGCTGCGAGATCGTCTGCGCGCGGTCAGGCCCGGTTGAGATCATCCCGATGGTCGCGCCCGACTCCTGCTCGAGGAAGGACAGGTAGTCGCGGGCCGCCTGCGGCAGCTCGTCGTAGCTGCGGATGTGCTCGGTGGATTGCTGCCAGCCCTTCAGCCGGGTATAGATCGGCTCGATAGCCTCAAGGCCTCTCACATCTGCGGGCATGGTATCGATCCGCGCGCCGCCGATGCGGTAGCCGATGCACACCGGGATCTCTGCCAGTTCGTCGAGCACATCGAGCTTCGTGACCACGAGCCACTCCGTGCCATTGACCATGTTCGAGTAGCGCAGCAGCGGCAGGTCCAGCCACCCGCAGCGGCGCGGACGGCCCGTCACTGCGCCAAACTCCTGCCCGCGGGCTCGCAGCATTTCGCCGGCCTCGTCCTTGATCTCGGTCGGAAAAGGCCCCTCGCCCACCCGCGTCACATAGGCCTTGGTGACGCCGATCACCGTGCCCACGCGCGTCGGACCGACGCCCGTGCCGGTGACGGCGCCTCCGGAGGTCGCCGAGGATGAGGTGACAAAGGGGTAGGTGCCATGGTCGATATCGAGCATGGTGCCCTGGGCGCCTTCAAACATGACGGACTTGCCTTCGCCAATGGCACGGTTCAGCAGCGCAGCAGTATCGGTGACAAAGGGACGAAGCTCCTCGGCCGCTCGCGCGTACTCATCAAACATGCGGGCCGGATCAAGCGGGTGCGTGCCGAAGAGGGCATTCGCAATCGTGTTCTTTTCGCGGCAGGCGTTCTCGATGTGCGTCCTCAGCAGGTCGGTATGCAGCAGGTCGACGACCCGCAGGCCATTGCGCGCCATCTTGTCTTCATAAGCCGGGCCAATGCCGCGCGAGGTCGTCCCGATCTTCTGGCGTCCGGGTGCACTCTCGGCTGCCAGCTCGATCATGCGGTGGTACTCGAGGATGACCTGGGCGCGATTGGAGACGACCAACTGCTGGTCCACGTTGACGCCAAGCTCCCGCAGCTTGGCCACCTCTTTCAGAAACGCCATCGGGTCGAGCACCACGCCGTTGCCGATCACGGCCAGGCAGTCCGGCCGCAGCACTCCGCAGGGAACCAGCTGCAGGATGAAGCGCTTGCCGCCGATGATCACCGTGTGCCCCGCGTTGTGGCCGCCGGCATAGCGCGCCACCATGGCAAAGTTGCCCGAGAGCACGTCCACGATCTTGCCCTTGCCCTCGTCGCCCCACTGGGCGCCCAGAACCACTGCTGTCTTGGCTCGCATCAACGTTTGCTTGTTTGCTCGTTTCCTTCAGAATCTCGTGCCTGCCGGGGAACAGGGTACCCTGCCCGCCATCGCTAGGCCTTCACGATGATATAACGTGCGGCGGAGCGAAATACCCGGCGGAAAGCCCCAGGCTACGGTCATCCCGCCCCCACCACGCGCTGCACGGCTGGCGCCGCCCGAACTGTCAGTGGGGAGCGTTGCTGCCACTTGCGGGTGGCGCTGGCGACGTCCCGGCTGGCGACGGGGCCGGGGGCGGCGCAGCTTCCGCTCCTGCAGCAGCCGGGGCACTGGTGGCGCCTGGGGCACTTGTCTCGGTTGCGGGGCCTGACGCGTTCGTGGCGGTGGGTTCGGTCACCGGCGCAGCCGAGGGCGAGGCCGCATCCTGCCGATGCGCCGCAGCGGCCGGCCGCCGACCCGGCTTCTGCGCCGGGTCCAGCTCAACCCGGTTGACCACGCCGGGATTGTCGCGCAGCTTGAGGTACAGGTCCCCGCCAGGGATGTGCGGTATCTCCAGGCTGCCCCCGGCAAAGCCGTCGGGCACGCTGATGCTCTTGCTGAACTGCGGGTCGGCGCCCACGGCATTGATCAGGAAGAGGCTGTTGCCGGCAAGCTCGCAGTTGGCGGCCGGGTCCTGTGGGCAGGTAAGCGAGGTAAGGGCAGGCAGCCGCACCAGCATGGCCAGCCTCTGCCAGTCGCCAGTCGATCCATCGGCCATGACAGGGCGCACCTGTAGCAGGCCAAAGGCCGAGCTGCCAAAGCTCTTCATCGGATCAAGGGTCCCGATCGCCGTCTTCGCATCCTGCAGCACCAGCTGCCCGGAAGAGAGGCTCAGCGTCACCGACGCCATGCCATCTTCGGTTGCAATCTCGACCGACTCACCCCGCGCAAAGGTAGCCGGCGTCTGCGATTTGAGCGCAAAGGTGAGCTTGCCATCGAGCGGCAGCTCATCCTGCGCGGCGAGCTGGATGTGGGGCGGCTGCGGCCCGGCCTGGGCGCTGCCCGGAGCGCCGGGTAGCTGCACCGTCTTGTTCAGCACGGCAACCTGTGGCCGCGCCGCCTCGATCGTCACCGGTACCTCCAGGTGCCGACCATCCTTGAGCGTCACCTGGGCGGTCAGGCGTTCTCCAGCCCGCAGCGGCGCTGGCGGTTTGCCGGGCTTGGCAGCCGGCGCTGCTTCGAGCACCAGTTCATCCGTGCTTCCGGAACGGGTGAGCTTGCCAGGCGTGAAGCTCGTCTCCCTCAGGGTCAGGCTGGCCACTTCATCCAGGCGCGTTCCCTTCAGGGTCCCGGTGCGATCTCCGGCGTGCGTTGAAAAGCCGTCCAGCTTGCCGGCCTCACTGAAGCTGGCCACAGAGAGCGTTCGGACCTCGTGCGTCCCGGCCTGCGTGATGCTCACCACCACCTGGCCCGGCTGGGCGTCCTTGAGCGGCAGCTTGGCGGTAATCTCGTCCGGCTTGGTCAGCTTCCACTCCGCCTTGGCTTCCTTGCCCTGCGCGTCCCGGAAACTCACCTCGTCCACGCACGCTGCGGCCGCTGAGGTCAGGTGCAGCTCGTCCTCTCGACCGACGACCAGTGCGTTGCTGTCCGCGGCCGCGACAGACCAGTTCGCCTCCTGGGTGCTATCCAGCCTGAAGGTTGGCCCCGTATAGGGTTCAAAGCCCCAGAAGCCATGCACCGTCGCCTTGACCTCCGTGCCCAGGTCGCCGCCGGTGATGGTCTGCGCCGGCACCGCGAACCCGCCTCGCGCCGCATCTGCCTTCGCCGGCAGGTCCAGGCTCTTCCCGTTCTTGCCCTCCAGGTGCAAGGTCACGCCGTGCGCAAACTGGGTGGAAAAGAATGCCGGAGCTCCCTCTACCGGCAGCACCAGCGGCTCACGCTGCATGCACAGCGCCTGCTTGGGGTCTACCGGTCGCAGCGGCGGCGGCACCGGCGGCTCCACCGGCGGCAGCGCAATGACCATCACCGACTTTGGATTGTGGAACGAGGGCGGCGTATTCAGCCGCAGCTTCATGGTCAGGTCGTCCTCGCTTGCAAGCGCGGGAATGTATTGGTATTGCGCCGTATGCAGGCTGTCCAGGATGCGGGCGATATCCATGCCGGCGGCGATGTAGGCGTTGTAGTAGCCGAAGTTTGAAGGCGGCGCGGAACTGGCCTGCAGCGCCAGGTCGCCCGTCGGTCCATTCGTCAGCTGCGAGGCGATCGTCTGGCTGCGGCCATTGTCCAGGATCATCTGGTCCTGGTTCTGCATCAGGCAGGGCGCCTGCTGCTCGGTGGTCCGGTCAAAACACTGCTGATCCACCTTGAGCGCGAGAGACCGGCCCAGCATGGTGGTCGTGTCCTTGATCCTGGCCGGGTCGTCCACCTTCTTCAACGCATCCTGGTACACATCCAGGCGAGCACGATC
>DASWUY010000196.1:0-2260 GCA_036401435.1 Acidobacteriaceae bacterium
CCGAGTGGGGCTCGGTGCCCGCCAGCGCCTTGCCCGCCAGCTCGAACTCGGCCCCGATCTGCTGCACCTCGTCATACACCGGCACCGGCTCGCCATCGGGGCCAAGCAGCACCCCGTGGTACTCCTCCTGCCCGTTCAGCGCCGAGCGCCACTGCCAGTACTCCACGGCATCCGCCCCATGCCCCACCGCCTGCCAGGCCATGTCGCGCGTCTCGCCCTTGTTCAGCGGCGTGTTCACCGGCCGCCAGTTCACAAACGCCGGCTCGGTCTCCATCACCCAGAAGTTGCGCTGCTTGTAGCCCCGCGCCAGGTCATGCGTCGCCCCGTTTGCTGACCAGTCATACACCTCCGTGCTTACGTAGTCATCCCACGCCGCAATGTCCAGCGAGCGGTGCTCCTTGTACGCGTCAAAGCCGTCGAACCACCCCATCGTGTTCGTCGTGATGAACTGCCGCTTGTCCGCGTTCGCCCGGATCACATTCACCTGGTTCTCCGTGTAGCTCACCCAGGTATCCGTCACAAAGCGCTTCCAGCTCAGCAGCAGCGCCGGATTCTCGTCCCGCGACCGAGCCGGCACCTCGTCAAAGTTGTCATAGGTCTGCGACCAGTAGGCCGTCGTCCACCGCTTGTTCAGCTCCGCTGTCGTGCCATACCGCTCCTTCAGCCAGGCATGCCACTGCTGCCGCGCCTGGGGGTCAAACGACTCTGCCGACAACTCGTTGTCGATCTGCCAGCCCACCACGTTCGGGTTGTGCCCATAGCGCTTCGCCATCCGCTCCGCGATGTCGCGCGACAGCTCGCGATACTTCCCGTCTGCAAACGAGAACTGCTGGCGATTGCCATGCTCGGCCCGCACCCCGTCCGCACTCACCCGCAGGGTCTCCGGATACCTGGTCGTCAGCCACGCAGGCGGCGCCGCCGTCGGCGTTCCCAGCACCACCACGATGTGGTGCCTCGCCGCTGCTGCAATCGCATGGTCCAGCCACTCCCACCGGTAGTCGCCCTCCGCCGGCTCCATCGTGCTCCAGGCAAACTCGGCCACACGCACCAGGTGGATGTGCGCCGCCTCCATCTTCGCCAAGTCGGGCTCCCACTGCGACTCCGGCCACTGCTCCGGGTACCAGGCTGCGCCCAGCAGCAGCGGCGGTGCGCTCTCATACTGCGTCGCCTGGGCGCCCGCCACGGGCACCAGCGGCGCCAGCAGGAGCGTGGCAACGAGAGCGGTCGATCGAAAGCTTCGCATGTCAGTGTGGCCTTTCAAAAAAAACGTAACGGTGCGGGTGACGAAAACCGGGAGAAGCGTTCTCCGCAGCTGGGTCCGGAGAAACGATCAGCCCGGCATCAGCACACCGCTCGCATGGTAGACCGTGCCGCCTACCATTGTCTCCACCACCGGCAGCTCCGGCGTCGCGGTCAGCACCTCCACGCTCCCGTCCGCGCTCACCAGCACCGTGTCCTCCACCTTGCCTCCGCGGCAGCTTGCGTTCCATGCAAATGCCTGTGGCGCTGTCACGCGCTCCGTCCCCTCGGGCGTCGCCACCCAGTCCCGCTCCAGGTACCCCGCCGCTCCGCCCTGGTGGTGCCGCTGCTCTTCGCCCGCATAGCCCGCCGCCGCGTACGCTCTCTGCGCCACCCGGTACAGCTCCCCCGCGCTCACCCCGTTGCGGGTCGCATGCCATAGCTCCGCATTCACCTGGGTCGCTGCCGCAAAGCCTCTCTCCAGCTCCGCCGGCATCGCGCCAAAGTGCACAAAGCGCGTCATCGACACCGCCAGCCCCCACTTGCGCGCACACAGGTTCAGCATCCCAAACCGCTGCAGCGCCGCGCCCCGCGCCACCGCATGCTTGTACTTCACAATGCGCTCATCGACCGCCATCAGCAGCACCGAGGGCAGCACCCCGTGCGACAGCAGCAGCCGCGCCACCACGCCCTCCATGTCGTACTCGCTGTCTCCTGGCTCCAGCGCCTCCAGCACCCCCGCCACCACGCTTGCCGTCGTCGCGCCCAGCCACCGAAAGCGCGCCTTCTCCGGCTCCGTCAGCGGCCCCCGCAGCGGGCCCAGGTCCACCGTTGGCAGCTCGCATCCCGCGTCGCTTGCTACCCGCCCTGTGCCCACCAGCCGCCCTGAAATTCCCGCCGCATCCGCGTACCAGGGCGAGAGCACCGGCTCGTACCCGAGCCCCGTAAACTCCTCCTCCGCCAGCCGCGGCCCTTCATTCTCCGGTGCAAGCGAGTAGCGGCGCCCATCCCGCAGCAGCAG
>DASWUY010000197.1:0-12313 GCA_036401435.1 Acidobacteriaceae bacterium
AGGTGAAAGTACTCGGTCACGATCGAGGCGTTCCAGGCGCCCCCTGAGGCAGTAATCAGTCCCGTGATCAGGAAGGGGAAAATGCCCGGCAGGATCAGCGTCTTCCAGCGCTGCACCGGGGTGAAGTGGAAGAGCGATGCCACCTCCTTCAGGTCGGACGGGATGGCCATCGCTCCCGCGATCACGTTGAAGAAGATGTACCACTGGGTGGCCAGCATCATTAGCACCACCGCACCTACGCCCAGCCCTGCCCCGGCACTGAGCAGCGCGATCAGGATGATGGGGAAGAGTGCGGTGGCAGGAAAGCTGGCCGCCACCTGGGCAATCGGCTGCGCGATCTGCGACAGCCTGGGGCTGAAGCCGATGGCCACTCCTGCGGGAATCGTCCACAGCGCCGAGAGGACCAGCGCCGCGATCACCCGCAGGAACGTCGCCCCTGCGCCTATCAGCAGCTCCTTGTACTCGGCGAGCGGCATGCCCCGCAGCAGCGAAGAGGCCTTCCATGTGGCCAGCCCTGCAACCAGCAGCAGAAGGAAGCCGAAGACGATGGCCGCCACCGAGGAGCTGCGCCGTCCTTCCACCTCCGGCAGCACGCTCGATCGGTTGCGATCGCGCCGGGCCAGCGAAACATACAGGCGCTCCCGCAGCGGCTCCACCGTGCGCTCACCCATCGTGGCCAGGAAGGTCGATCGCCGCAGCAGGTCAAGCACAGGGGAGCGCGAACGGTCCGCACTCTCCACATTCTCAAACTTGAACTTGTCTGACCAGGCGATCGCCGGGCGCCACAGCAGCTGGTCGGTGGCCACAATAATGATGACGATCGTGCCCAGTCCATAGGCCATGGCCCGGTTGTCACCTGCCGAGGCCGCAGTCTGCAGGTAGGAGCCCAGCCCCGGCAGACGGAAGTTGCGTGAGCCTACCGGGAACATCTCGCAGACCATGAGCGAGAACCAACCATTCGCCACCGAGATCATCGAGTTCCACACCAGGCCAATGGCCGCAAAAGGCAGCTCCAGCTCGATCGCGCGCTGCAGCGGAGAGAAGCGGTTGATGGTGCAGGCCTCGCGCAGCTCTCGCGGAATCGACTTCAGCGAGGCGTAAAAGGAGAACGCCATGTTCCACACCTCGCCCGTAAAGATGACGATGATGGCGCCCATCTCGATGCCCAGCTGCCGGGTAGGGAAGAGCGAAATCATGGCCAGCATGACGCCGGGAAGAAAGGACAGGACAGGGATGGATTGGAGAATATCGAGCGTAGCAATGAGCAGCGCCTCGACCCGGCGGTTGTAGGCCGCCAGGTAGCCATACCCGATGGCGAAGGCGAGCGAAAGCAGGTAGGCGATGAAGATGCGGACGCAGGAGTAGAAGGCGTACTCGGGCAGCCTGGCCGGCGCGAGCGAGATGTCTACTTCGGGCACCGCTCCGCTTGACCAGTAGCGCCCCACCAGCAGGATGCCGTAGAAGGCGGCGAGCAGCACCCCGCCAATGCCCAGGTCGAGGACAAAAGGCCAGGTGCGTTCAACGATAAAGGGTCGCGAGAAGGTCAGCCGCTGCTTCTGCTCGCTCACTCCAGCTCCATGTGATCGGGCACGGCCGAGGCGGGCTCTTCCTGCTCAGGCAGAATGAAGCGGCGCCGGGCGCCGTCAAAATCAAACAGCTCCGCATAGCGCCCCCAGCTGATCGCCGTCTCCAGCTGGCGCCGTGTCTCCTCTTCTGAGAACTGCTCATCGAGCATGTCCAGGAAGAACTCTTCGGGCACCGTGTGGTCGTTCTTGTTCGAGAGCGCGCGGGTGATCTGGCGCAGCAGCAGCACGTGCTCGAGCGCTGCGGTCCGGAACAATTCCTTCTGCTTCTGAATGTCGGACTCGGCATAGGCGCGACCCTCGCCCGTGATCGTCGCATCTCCCTCCTCCACTTTGAGGAAGCGGAGCAGCTGCGCGGCGTCGACGATCGGCAGCAGGTCATCCAGCTCGAAAGCCAGCTCATCGGCAAGCTTGTAAATGTCGGCGCGTCCGCTGTGGTCGCTCAGGTCGATCAGCAACTCCAGCAGGCCCGCAATTCCACCCGGCCGTGCATGGGGCAACATCTCGTAGTGCATCTGGCGCTGGTCGCGGATCACCTTGCCGTCTTCAAAGCGCGGCGCCTCGAGCGTCACATCCGGGCGCGTCAGCACCTTGTAGATGTAATCCACCAGCTGCGTAAAAGGCTGCGCCTTGCGGTCCCGAGGGTGGGTCAGCCCTACTTTGAAGTCAGTGCGTACGTGGCCCGGGTTGCGGCCCAGCACGATGATTCTGTCTGCCAGCAGCACCGCCTCCTCAATATTGTGCGTGACGAGGAAGATGGACTGCGTGGGGATGGTCTTCTTGGCCCAGAGCTCCAGCAGCTCCGACCGCAGGTTCTCCGCCGTCAGTACGTCCAGCGCAGAGAAGGGCTCGTCCATGAACAGCACTTCCGGCTCCACCACCAGGGCACGCGCAAACCCCACCCTCTGCCGCATGCCGCCGGAGAGTTCCTTCGGGTAGGCACTCTGAAAGCCGTCCAGCCCGACCGTGTCCAGGATTTTGAGCGAGCGCTCGCGACGCTCCGCCGCTGCCATACCCCGCGCCTTCAGCGGTGCCTCGACGTTGTCAAGCACCGTCAGCCAGGGGAAGAGGGCAAAGCTCTGAAAGACGATCGACACGTTGATGCGCTGGCTGCTGATCGGCTTGCCATGCCACAGCACGTCGCCGCCCGAAGGTTTTGAGAGCCCGGCGAGCATGCGCAGCAGGGTGGACTTCCCGGAGCCCGATGGCCCGAGCAGCGCCACGATCTCGCCTGCGACTACCGAGAGATCGGTGGGCGCGATCACCTGGATGCGGTTCTCACTGGGCTGCGCGTAGAACTTCTCAACCTTCTGCGCGCAGATGATCGGCTCGGTCATCGGCAAGGGGCTCCAGCAGTGCGAAGAGGCGGGTCACCAGGCACGCAACAAGCCCTTTTCACCGGACTGTCGCAGCCTTTCCATGCAACGGGGGAAGAAACGAACATCCAACAAAACACCGAACCAACAGCCACGGATCGCTAGGGCGGTTGGCAGTCCGTCGCCCGGTTAAAAGAAGCGTATCATCCGAAAGACGAAGCGGCGCCCCCTCAGCCCGGCAAGGGCAAAGGATGGAAGCCGGGCCCTCACGTAAAATTTCCAGGGAAGCGCGAAACAGGTGAGAAGGAACGAATGGTAGAGAATTCAGGAAAGCCAAAGGTGCTGGTCGCCGACGACGAACGCGTCATCGCTGACACACTGGCCATCATCCTCAACCAGAGCGGCTTTGAAGCCACCGCCGTGTACAGCGGCGAAAAGGCCGTCGAAGTAGCCAGAACCCTGCAGCCGGACATGCTCATCTCCGACGTCATCATGACAGACCTGAACGGGATTGACGCGGCCATCAAGATCAGGACCCTGCTGCCCGCCTGCAAGATCCTGCTCTTCTCCGGACAGGCAGCTACCGCCGACCTGCTCGACCGAGCACGCGTGCAGGGTCATGAGTTCGAGATACTCGCCAAGCCCGTGCATCCCCAGGACCTGCTCGCGCGCCTGCGCAGCTAGTCTCGTCCGCAGCTAGTCTGGTCCAGATCGTGAGGCAGGTTGCAGTCAACCGGCCTCACGCGCAGCTCAAGAATTCACACACTCTTCATCCCCACCCTCAACACCACGACTAAAGCTCCCGGCGGCCTTCCATCGCCCGGGCCATCGAGACCTCGTCGACATATTCAATGTCGCTGCCCGCCGGGATGCCGGTAGCGATGCGCGTCAGGCGCAGCGTTGCGCCTGAGGGCGTGCCCCGCAGCAGGTCAACCAGGTAAGCCGCCGTCGCCTCGCCCTCGAGCGTGGGTGAGGTGGCCAGGATCACTTCATCGAAGTCGCTGCGAGCCACCCGCGCAGCCAGGTTGGCGGTGCGCAGATGCTCCGGCCCCACGCCATGCAGGGGCGAGAGCGTGCCGTGCAGCACGTGGTACACCCCGTTGTACCCCCTGGTCCGTTCTACCGAATCGATGGAGGTCGGCTCCTCCACCACGCACACCACGCGGTGGTTGCGAGCAGGGCTGGCGCAGTAGAGGCAGGGGTCCACGTCCGTCACGTTGTTGCACACCGAGCAAAGCCGCAGCTTGGCCTTCAACTCCTGCACCGCTGCAGCGAGCGCCGCAGCATCGCCGACGCTCGAGCGCAGGATGTGGAACGCCAGCCGCTGCGCACTCTTGGCGCCGATCCCCGGCAGCTTGCGCAGCTCCTCAATCAGGCGCTCCATTGGTTGTGCGAAACGGGGCACGTGCTCTCCGTAAAAGGCGGTGAACCGTCAACGCGCGCAGGTCGCCGCGCTCGGGGCAGCCATGGCAGGTTAGAAGAGGCCCGGCGGCAGCCCGAGCCCGCTCAGCATGCCGGACACTCCACTCTGCGCCGCCTCATCTGCGCGGCGACCCGCGTCGTTGCACGCGGCCACGATCAGGTCTTCCAGCATCTCGCGATCTTCTGCGCTCGCTGCCAGCCCGGCAACCGCTGACGGATCGAGATGCACCTTTAATAGCTGCTTCTGCCCGTTCATCCGCACGGTCACCGCCCCGCCGCCGGACGAACCCTCCACCACCAGCTGCCCCAGCTTGTCCTGCATCTGTTCCTGCATCTGCTGCGCGGCAGCCATCATCTCCTGCATCTTCGCCGGGTTCATCGCCAGAGCCTCCCCTGTTGTTATGTGTTGGATGGCCGCCTGCGCGGCGCCCTGCTACCTGGCACGCCGGTCCGGTGTGCGCAGATCAAGCACGCTGCGCACCTCGGCGCGAAAGAGCTCCTGGGCCTGCTTGACCAGCGGATTCTCCATGGCCAGGGATTGCAGACTGCCGGGCGGCGGCGCCTCGCTGCCGTTTGCCAGCGCCGCAGCCTTGCTGCCACCGGGTGACTCCGGGCTCGCGCCCTGCGGCACCACAACCAACGTGGCGGGCTGCCTGCCGGCAGCAATCGACCGGAGCGTCTCCCGGCAGATCTTCTCTGCTTCTGCATTCATGGTCAGGCCGAGCATCGTCTTCTTGGCCGCGACCTCGACCCGCAGGATGCCTCCTCGCGCGTCGCTCGTCTCCGGGGTCGCCGCCTGCGTCGCCTCGTGGGTCCAGACTCCGTTGCCCAGCAGCGCCGCCGCCGTGTTGTGTCCGGCGGCATCAAGCGCCGCGCATACCTGTGCCTTTATCTCGCCCAAGTTCTCGCCCGAGCCGCTTCCCGTTGCGGCGGGAGCGGCTGCTTCCGAGGGCTGCGGGTTCTCCTCCTTGGCCAGCCGTGCGGCCGGCTGCTCTGCGATACGCGGGCTCTCCGTAGAAGGGGCTTCTGCCGCGGTAACGCGACCCGGCACAGCCGCGGCCTCCGCAGGCTCGTTGCCCTTGCGGCGACTGTCTGACTCAAACGGCGAGAAAGCTGGGCGGCCTGGGGCTTTGTCCGCTGCAGGTACGGGAGCCTCGCGCCCGGGCAGCGCAGTCGCCCCTCTGCCCATGCCCGGCGCTGCACTGGCCTCCCCGGCCGCCGGAGCAGCCGGCCCAGCCGCACTCGCAGAGCCGGCACCACGGCTCGCCTCGCTGCTCCGCGCGCCCGCCCGCCCGGCCACCGGCCCCGGCAGCGGCCCGATCTGCGACAGCAGCTGCTCCACCGGCAGCAGACGCTGCAGATGCACCAGCTTCAACAGCCCCAGCTCCAGGTGAAAGCGCGGCTCCTGGCGGTAGTTCAGCTCGTCAAAGGTGCGCAGCATCACCTGCAGAAAGCGCGTTAGGTCTTCTTCCGAAAACAGCAAGGCCGACCGCCCCGCCCGCGCACGCTCATCCGGAGACAGCTGCAGCAGCTCGGACGCCGCGCCGGCAATCCGCGCCATCAGCACGTTTCTCAGGTACCGCACAAACTGCCGCGCCAGCTGCGAGGCGCTGTTGCCCGCGTTCAGCAGCCGGTTGATCTCCTCCACCACCGGCCCGGACTGGTTCTCGCCAATCGCCTCCAGCAGCCGCTCGAAGACGGCATTGGCAACCGTTCCCATCAACTCGCGGATCTGAGCCGCTTCGAGCTGGGGCTCGCCCTCGACCACGGCGGCCGACGCTATCGCCTGGTCCATGATGGACAGTGCATCACGCATCGAGCCGTCCCCCGCCTCGGCAAGCAGCGCCAGCGCCTCGTCATCCGCCCGCACCCTCTCCGCGGCGGCAATGGTGTGCAGCTGGATCAGGATGTCGTCAAACTTGACCGCGTGGAAGGAGAAGTGCTGGCAGCGCGATCGGATGGTCTGCGGGATGTCCTCAGGCTGCGTCGTCGCCATCATGAAGACCACGTGGTCAGGCGGCTCTTCAAGCGTCTTCAGCAGCGCGTTGAACGCGGCATCGGTGATCTGGTGCGCCTCGTCGAGGATGTAAATCTTGTAGCGATCGCGGGCGGGGCGGTAGCGCGCCGCATCGCGCAGCTCCCGTATCTCGTCGATGCCGCGATTGGTCGCCGCATCGATCTCGATCACGTCTACCGCGTTGCCCGCGCGAACCTCGGTGCAGCTCTCGCAGGCCTCGCGGGGTTCAGGAGAGGGCCGGCCCGCGCTCCCGATCGCGGTGCGGCAGTTGAGCGCCATGGCCAAGATGCGCGCGATGGTCGTCTTGCCGATCCCGCGATGGCCGGAGAAGATGTATCCGTGCGCGATCCGGCCCTGGGCGAGCGCGTTGAGCAGCGTGCGGGTGACATGGTCCTGCCCGGCTACGTCAGAAAAGCGTTGCGGGCGGTACTTGCGTGCTAACACCTGGTAAGCCATTGCTGCTTCGATTGTAGTCTGTCGTTCCGCAGCTCATCCGCGCGGCAGCCGGGGACCGCCGCAGGCCTCGTCCGAAGCTTCCAGTCCCCTACGTGGGCAGCGAGGCATGCCTGCGCGTCTGCCGGCCGGCCTCAGCCGCCGCCCGGGCCCGCCGCTCGATCTCCTCGGCCGCGTACATGGTGCCGCGGCAGTTGGCCGACCCGCAGCTGCAGCGGGCGTCATCCTCGTCGCCGTCATACAGGTGGTAGTCATAGGTCAGCTCCTCACCCGCTGCAATGTCCCGAATCGCCATGATCCACACCCGCCCTTTCTCTTCCTCCGTCTCGCAGTTGGGATCGCAGGAGTGGTTGAGAAACATGGCGGTGCCGTGGCCGTCAATCACTGTCGTCCCGTCGCCGATGCCGAACAGGTAGGTCATGGGCAGGTTTTCGTACTTGATGTCTGCATCCTCCTTGGAGAGGCGCGGGCCTGTGTACTCAACCACATAGGCTCCCTGTTGGATCGGGGCCAGGGTGTAGCAGCCGGCTGCATGGATCGAAGAGGAGCGGATGATCAGGCTCATGGCGTGTGCCTGGAGTGTAGCAACAGCAGCGGGGCGGCCGGTCCTAGCCCTGCCCTGGTGCCGCGCAGCCTCTTGCAGGCGTCTAAACTGGTGCTATGAGCGCCACCCTGGCCCATCTCCGACGGCTCCTTCTCCTCGCAGCCACAGGCGCCGTTCTTGTCCAGGGGCCCCGCCTCCTGCGGGCGCAGCAGCCCTCGGCCACCCCGCCCGCGCAGACAGCCGCGCCCCAGCCGACACCCGCGCCCAAGCCCAAGGCGGCCCCAGACCCGGCGGACGACAACGCCTTCCCCCAGGAGCAATCAGAAGCCGCTCAAAAAGCCGCGCAGGCCGAGGAGAAAGCCGATCGCAAGGCAGCCAGCTCCGGCCCCGCCGAGCCGGAGGCGAATGCCAGCTCCAGCCGGGACAAGTTCAAGGGCGTAGACCTTCTAGGGCAGGGCGACTCCCGCACCGCGAATGGCGCAGGAGGCACGATCGTTGATCCCGCTCTTTCCACCAGGATTCTGCACGTGGGACAGCAATACATGGGTATGGGCAATTATTCGGCTGCCTACCAGCGCTTCAAGGAAGCCTGCGCGGTCGATCCTGCAAACGTGGAGGCGGTCTTTTACCTGGCCGAGGCAGCCCGCAGGACGGCGCACCTGGACGAGTCAGCCACCAACTACCACATCTACCTCGACGCGCAGCCTGCCGGGCCCAAGGCCAAGGCTGCGCGCAAGGCGCTGGCCCAGCTGCAAGGCAAGTGATGTTAGAGGTTTAAGTCCAGAACTTCATGTACCATGTAAAGAGTTGCCGTCCCTGAAAGAACGCGAAGATCCCTGCCCCGCAGAGGAACGAGCCGAGCGGCAGCCGTAGCGTTCTCCACCCACCCGCACGCCTGCCCCCCCAGGCAATCGCGGCTGCGCCCACAGCCGCAGCCGCGAGCACGGCCAGCAGGAAGCAGACCGCCATCGCCTGGAAGCCCAGCCACGCCCCCAGCATCGCGGCCAGCTTGACGTCGCCCGCACCCAGCCCGTGCCTGCGCCGCACCGCGTAGTACGCCCACCGCACCCCCAGCAGCAGCAGCGCCCACGTTCCCGCCGCCACCGCGCCTGAGCTCAGCGCCAGCGACTGCGCCCTAAAGGGCGCGCCCGGTGCGCGTCCCATTGCCGCTACCAGGTTCCACCCCAGACCTAGCGCCAGGCCCGGCAGGGTAAAGGCGTCCGGCAGCGACATCGTCTCCAGGTCCATCACCAGCAGGCCTAGCGCCAGGAAGCAGAAGACCGCCGCCGCCGCTCCCTCAAGCGTCACGCCGAAGCGCCACAGCGCAGCAGCCACCAGTGCGGCATAGCCAAGCTCCACCAGTGGATAGCGAACCGAGATCCTCGCCCGGCACGCGCGGCAGCGACCTCGCAGCAGCAGCCAGCTGAGCAGCGGAACATTATCCCAGGGCCGGATCGGAGCCCCGCACCGAGGACAGTGCGACGCCGGTCGCACAATGGAGCGGTGCGCGGGCAGCCGCGCAATACAAACATTGAGAAAGCTGCCCAGCAACAAGGCAACCAGTACCGCCAAGCCGACCATCAGAGCCCCTGCCAGCAGACTACAAGGGTTAGGTGGCGATGTGTCCACCACGCCCCGGCCCCAGGAGAGTGACGGTGAATCTTCGCAAACTGCTCAGCCTGTTCGCACTTGCCTCCATGCTCCTGTGCAGCCCCATCGGCCCGGCGCCCGCCAGGGCACAGGCGCCCGCACAGACAGCAGCCAAGCCCACCACAGGCGCACTCCTCGATCTCAACAGCGCGACCGCTGATCAGTTGAAGGCGCTGCCCGGGGTCGGCGACGCCTACTCGCAAAAGATTATCGCCGGCCGCCCCTATGCGAAGAAGACCGACCTGGTCGGCCGCAAGATCGTTCCCGCCGCCACCTACGCCAAATTCTCCGACAAGGTCATCGCCAAACAGCCAAAGAAGTAGCTGCCGGCAGTCTGACCGGTTCTGACCCGAGCATCCTCTTAGAGTGGGAACCATGTCAGACGACGTGACCTCCAACCCTGCCATCGGCGCTCTCTTCGCCCGGTCGGCAGCCATCATGCAGCGCCTGCGTTCCCCTGAGGGGTGCCCCTGGGATCGCGAGCAGACACACGACTCCATCCGGAAGTACACGCTCGAAGAGACCTACGAGGTGCTGGACGCGATCGAGCGCCGTGACTGGCCGAACCTCTGCGAGGAGCTCGGGGACCTGCTCCTGCAGGTCCTCTTCTACGCCACCATGGCAGAGCAGGCGGGCGACTTTAGCCTGGCCGATGTGCTGAGCGGACTGAACAGCAAACTGGTCCGCCGGCATCCGCACGTCTTTGGCGCGGAGGCTGCGGCGAGGGCAGGCAATCGCGCGGAGCTTCTTGAGCCAGTGGAGGCTAGAAGCGGGACGCAGGCCGTGCTGTCCAACTGGCGCAGCATCAAAGAGATGGAGAAGAAATCTCATGCGGAAGCTGAGGAAGTCCCGAGCCCGCTGGCCCGGGTTCCGCGCGCGCAAGCCGCACTCTCTGAGGCTAGGGAGCTCGGTTCCGCAGCAGCCGGCGTAGGCTTTGACTGGCCCGACGCCCAGGGAATCCTCGACAAGCTCCGCGAAGAAGCAGCAGAGCTCGAAGCAGAGCTGGCCAAAGCCGGCTCGCCGCGAGCCGGCCAACCACACGCCGAAGCACACCACGTAGCCGAAGAGTACGGCGACCTGCTCTTCACCATGGCCAACCTGGGGCGCCACCTCGCGCTCGACCCCGAGATCACGCTCCGCGATGCCAACGCCAAGTTCCGCAGGCGCTTTCAAGCAATGGAGGCGCATGGCAAGCCACTCCAGCAGCTTAGCGCCCCGGAGCTTGAGCGACTTTGGGCCGAGGCCAAGTCGCAGGAACTGGGCTAGCGTGGCTGCCGAGAGCCGTCTACCGCGGATAGCCGACGAGCCGGTGCGCACGCACGACGGCACTCTGCTGACCATCCGTCACTGCCACAGCTTTGCTGACCTCGATGCCTGCGTCACCCTGCAACAGCAGACCTGGGAGTATGAGGACCGCGAGGTTCTCCCGCGCAAGGGCTTCCTGCTGGCGCGCGAGCTCGGCGGCCAGGTCATCGGCGCCTTCCACCCTTCGGGCGAGCTGGTGGCCTTCGCCATGTCCATGCCCGGCTTTGAGCCGGCCCAGCCGGCTGCGTCTGCCGGCGAAAGCCACCCGCGCCCCTACCTCCACTCCCACATGCTGGCCGTCCGCCCCGGCTTCCGCGACGCAGGGCTGGGCGCACGGCTCAAGCTCGCCCAGCGCGAAGACGCTCTCGCACGCGGCATCGATCGCATGACCTGGACCTTCGATCCGCTGGCCGCCAAGAACGCTTACTTCAATCTCCACAGGCTCGGAGCGATCGCCTGCCGCTATTCGCCGGATTTCTATGGTGTATCCTCGTCTCGTCTGCACGGCGGGTTGCCAACCGACCGGCTGCACGCCGAGTGGTGGATGCGCTCCTCGCGGGTCCTGTCACGCGTTGCCGCGATCCTGGGGCAAGGGCCGCCGGCTGAGGAAGCATCCGTGGAGAGTGCCGCCACCGGGTTCGAGACCATCCATCTGCCGCCCCAGGCAGCCACCCCGGAGGAGGCGCGCGACCAGCAAAGCACGCTGCGCGCGCTCTTTCTCGACGCCTTCCCGCGCCATCTGGCGGTCACTGATTTCCGCAGGAACAGCGAGGGTGGCGGCATCTACAAGCTACAGTCCGGCAAGCTCCAGACCAGCGAACTCCAGAGCTGGATCGAACCAGGAACAACAAGCATCCGATGAAGCCAGAGGACAGCCTATGAAGATCGACGCCATCGTACTGCGGGAGATTCGGATGCCGCTGCTGCGGCCCTTTGAGACCAGCTTTGGCATCACCCGGGAACGCCGCGTCCTCCTGGTGGAAGTGCAGGCCGAAGGGTACACGGGCTGGGGCGAGTGTGTCGCCGGCGAACACCCCTGGTACAGCGAGGAGAGCGTCGACACCGCCTGGCAGATCGCCTCTGCCGAGCTCGCGCCGGCCCTCGCGCAAGCCGACCCCGAGCATGGCGGGCAGTGCCCCCGCATCTTCCACCGCGTGCGAGGCAATCGCATGGCCAAGGCAGCGCTTGAGAACGCGATCTGGGATCTGGATGCGCAATTGCAGGGGGTGGCGCTGGCGTCGCTCCTGGGCGGCTCGCGGTCCACCATCCCCTGCGGCGTTTCGCTTGGCATCCGGAGCGAGATACGCCACCTGCTCGACGACATCGAAGAGGCGCTTGCCGCCGGGTACCAGCGCATCAAGCTCAAGTGCCGCCCGGACTGGGATGTGAAGGTGTTTGCCGCCGTGCGTGAGCGCTGGCCCTCCATCGCGCTCAGCTGCGACGCGAACGCCGCCTACCGCCTGCGCGACACGGCGCACCTGGCCAGCTTTGACCAGTTCGACCTCACCATGCTCGAGCAGCCTCTCTGGGCAGACGACTTCTACTACCACTCCATGCTGCAGTCCCAAATTGAGACACGCATCTGCCTGGATGAGTCGATCCGCAACCGCAGGGACGCGCTGGCCGCCATCGATATGGGCTCCTGCCGGGTGATCAACATCAAGAATGGCCGCGTGGGCGGCTTCTCTGAGGCAATCGCAGTGCACAATGCGGCGTTTGAACGCGGCATCCCGGTGTGGTGTGGCGGCATGCTGGAGACAGGCATCGGCCGCGCGCATAACATCGCCCTCGCGTCGCTCGAGAACTTCTCGCTGCCCGGCGACGTCGCCGCCTCCAGCCGGTACTGGAAAGACGACATCATCGAGCCGCCGGTGGAGGTTTCCTCGTCCGGCGAGATCGCTGTGCCCAAAACGCCCGGCCGCGGCTTTGAGGTGCGCACCGACCTTGTCGAGCGTCTCACCGTACGCCGGCAGGAGGTGCGGGCGCTCGCCCTCGCCTAGCCGCCGCCCAACTAATCCTTCCC
>DASWUY010000198.1:0-5868 GCA_036401435.1 Acidobacteriaceae bacterium
CTGCGGCTTGGCTGAGCAGGGGGAACTCGGTGGCCACGGTGGGATGGTGGCGGATCTCGGTGAAGGTGCTCCCAGCGCCCAGGGTCAGCTCCTTCGGCTCAACAGCGATGAAGCGCAGTTCCCGCAGCCGGTGCAGGGAGAGCAGCTTCTGCGCGGCCAGGCGGCCGGCTCCGAGCGCGACCATCAACTCGGTGCCACCGGCCATCGGCGTGTAGGCGCCCGGCTCCGCCTCGAGTAGAGCCAGCGCCGTGCGCAGCGACGCCGGCGCAGTCATCTCGTAGTCACTCGCGACCGAGCGCATGAGAGGTCCTTTCACGTTTGCCGCGGGCAGCACAGCCTGGGTTGCGGCTCATCCGTGCAGCGCCTGCGATGCAGCCTGCACGGCCGCAAAGATGCGTATGTATCCGGTACAGCGGCACAGGTTGCCGGCCAGGCCCTCGCGCACCTGCTCCAGCGTGGGATGAGGATGCTTTTCGAGCAGCTGGCAGGTGGCCAGGATCATGCCCGGGGTGCAGATGCCGCACTGCGCCCCGCCCTGCTCAAGAAAACATCGCTGCACCGGATGCAGCGTCTCCCCATCCGAGAGTCCTTCAATCGTCGTCACCTGCGAGCCTTCCGCCTGCAGCACCGGCACCAGGCAGGAGTTGACCAGCTCTCCATTCAGCAGCACCGAGCAGGACCCGCATTCGCCTTCGCCGCAGCCCTCCTTTGCTCCCGTCAGCCC
This sequence comes from Acidobacteriaceae bacterium, assembly GCA_036401435.1. Classification (GTDB taxonomy): domain Bacteria; phylum Acidobacteriota; class Terriglobia; order Terriglobales; family Acidobacteriaceae; genus EB88. The sequence continues at coordinate 725 of DASWUY010000198.1, forward strand.
CAGGTCCTCGCGCAGCACGTCCAGCAAGCGCTTGATAGGCGGAGCCTCCACCACGCGCACGACTCCATTGACCTCGAAGCGCATGTCGCTCATCGCATGGGCTCGCTAAAGTAAGGGCCGGCATTTGCCGGTTCGAGCTCTTCTGATCCGGCGCCTGCCGTGTGCGTCAGGCCCTCATACAGATCTTCCGGCAGCAGCGGAATCTCGGTGAAAGCAACCCCGGTAGCATGCTCGATGGCATTAAGGATGGCGGGAGCTGGCCCATCCATCGGCAGCTCGCCGATCCCCTTGGCGCCGTAGGCCCCGTGCAGGGTAGGCGTCTCTTCAAAATGGACGTGGATGGGAGGCAGATCGGCTGCGGTCGGCATGATGTAGTTGGTCATCTGGTTATTTGCCATGTGACCGTTCTGCCACACGCATTTCTCGTGCAACGCGTAGCCAATGCCCTGGGCCACGCCGCCCTCGATCTGTCCCGCAGCCAGCACCGGGTGCAGCACCTTGCCCACCTCCTGCAGCGCGTGGAAGTCAGTGACCGTGGCCGTGTAGGTATTCGTGTCCACAGCAACCTCTGCCACGTAGACGGCCCAGGCATAGGTGGGATACGCCTCGCCGCGATACTTGTCATCATCCCAGAAGATGTCGCTCGGCGACTCGTAGCGGGCGCTGGCGCACAGCGAGCCATGCTCCGCCAGGTAGCCCTGCGCGGCGTGGCGAAAGCCATGCTCCCCGGGCGGGTAGCCCGCGTCCGTCAGCATGAGGCACAGCTGCCGGGCCGCGCGCTCCACCAGCCTGCCCACGATCATCGCGGTGCGGCTGGCCACGGTTGGCCCGGAGTTGGGCACGCGCCGCGTGTCCGGCTGCGCAATCAGCACGTCGTCATAGGCAATGCCGAGTGTCTCGGCTGCCACCTGGCAGAGGATGGTATTGGTGCCCTGGCCGAACTCGGTTGACGAGACCAGGATCTGCGGCCGGCCCTCCGGCGTGAGCTCGATCTCGACGAGCGAGTTCAGCCGGCCTTCGCCCGAGCCGGTAAATCCCGCGCCATGCATGAAGCTGGCAAAGCCCATGCCGCGCTTGATGCTGGAATACGGATTCTCGCGATCGAAGCGGGCGCGCTTCTCGTGGTAACCAGACTCGGCGAGCGCGCGAGTGAGCAGGTGCTGCATATCCACCTTGTCGCCCAGGTGCTGGCCGGTTGCGGTATGGCCACCGGTGGCCAGAAAGTTGCGGCGCCGCACCTGCTCCGGCGACAGGCCGAGAGTGCGCGCGATCTTGTCCATGTGCCGCTCGATCGCGAACAGGCTCTGCGGCGCGCCGAAGCCGCGAAAGGCGCCATGCGGCGGCAGGTTGGTGGCCATGGCCTTGGCGCGCACGGTGAGGTGCGGCCAGTGGTAGGGGCCGCTGGCGTGAATGGTGCCGCGTGAGAGCACAACCGGCGAAAGCGTGGCGTAGGCGCCACCATCGAGTGCGAAGTCGATCTCGCCGGCCAGCAGTTGTCCGTCGCGGGAGACAGCAGTGCGGTGGCGGGTGCGGCTGGGATGTCGTTTGGTGGTGCCGGCCATGTCTTCTGCGCGGTCATAACAGATCTTGACCGGGTGGCCGCTCTTCATGGCCAGCAGCGCAGCATGCGAGCCGATCACGGAAGGGAAGTCTTCCTTGCCGCCAAACGCGCCCCCGGTCTCGGTCTGGATGACGCGGCACTTCTCCCCCGGCAGGTCGAAAACCAGCTCTAACGCGTGCACCACGTAGAAGGGACACTGCAGGCATCCACGCACCGTGACGCCGTCCTGCTCGGAGTACTCGGCGATGACGCCGTTGTTCTCAATGTAAAGCTGTTCCTGCGCGCCGGTGCGGTACTCGCCCTCAATGACAAAGTCCGCGGTTCTGAAGATCTCGGCGGCCTGCTCCGGATCGCCAGCCGTCATCACGTAGGTCTTGAAGGTGTTGGCGTGCTGGCCTTCGCCCCACACGATGCGCTGAGGGTCGCCGCTGGCCAGCGCTGCCTCACTCTCTTCGATGGTGAAGACGGCAGGCAGTTCGTCGTACTCGATCTGAACCGCGGCCACTGCCTTGTGCAGCGCTGCCTTGTCAGGATGCGCAAGCAGCAGGATGGGCTCGTCCGGGTGGTTGACCATGCCGTCGGCGAGGCAGGGGTGATCCTTGCCGAGGTGCACGATCGTGTTCTCGCCTGGAATGTCGGCGGCCGTCACGACTGTGTATTCATGCCAGGGAATGGACGCACCGTAGTGAATGGACCGGATGCGCGCACGCGCGACCGAGCTGCGCACGGTGGCCCCGTACCACATGCCGGGCAGCGCCAGGTCATCGACATAGCGCGCCGTGCCGAGGACCTTCGCACGCCCCTCCTTGCGCTGCGGAGAGGTGCCGACGATCTGCAGGGCTGGTTGGGGCGTTGGCATAGGCAGGTTGCAGCTAGCATAGAACAGAAGCGACGCATACCCGCCCCGGAATGCGCGGGCTGTTGACGGCGGCGAGCCTTCAGGCATACTCGACTGCATGCTGCGCGCCCTGCTCTCTGATCGCATCGTTACCCCGTCTGGCACCCGCGGCGGCGCGCTTCTGCTCGACGGCGAACGCATTCGCGCCATCTGCAATGTGGCGGAGCTGCCGCGCGGCATCCCGCTCGAGGATCATGCGGCGAGCGCCATCCTCCCCGGGCTCGTCGACACGCATGTGCACATCAACGAGCCCGGGCGCACCGAGTGGGAGGGCTTCCGCACGGCGACTCGCGCCGCTGCCGCCGGCGGGTATACGCTGCTCGTCGATATGCCTCTGAACTGCCTGCCCCCCACCACGAGCGTCGAGAGCCTGGTGGCCAAGCGCGATGCCGCAGAAGGCCAGTGCCTGGTCGACTGGGCCGCATGGGGCGGCGTGGTCACGGGCAACCAGAATGACCTCCTGCCGCTTGCGCAAGCGGGCGTTCCCGGCTTCAAGTGCTTCCTCCTCTATCCGGGTTGCGAGGGCTTCACCATGGTTGACCGCGAGCAGCTGAAAGCAGCCCTGCCCGGCGTCGCCGCGAGCGGGCTGCCGCTGCTGGTACACGCCGAGCTGGCCGGGCCGATTGAAGCCGCCACAGCGGCACTCCAGCAGCAGGACTGGACCCGATACGCGACCTACCTGGCCAGCCGTCCTGACGAGGCAGAGCTCGAGGCCATTCAGCTGCTCCTTACGATGTGCCGCCAGTACCGCTTCCAGCTGCACATCGTGCATCTGTCCACGGCGACCGCGCTGCCGATGCTCGCCGCCGCCCGCGCTGAGGGCTTGCCGGTGACGGTCGAGACCTGTCCGCACTACCTGCACTTTGCGGCGGAGCACATCCCCGACCGGGGCACGCTGCACAAGTGCGCTCCCCCCATCCGCAGCGCGGCCAACCGCGAGCTGCTGTGGCAGGCGCTGGCCGCCGGGCAGATCGACCTGATCGCCACCGACCACTCCCCCTGCCCGGCGGCCATGAAGGGCCTGGCAGAGGGCCGCTGGGATCGCGCCTGGGGTGGGATCGCGAGCCTTTCCCTGGCGCTCTCCATCGTGCATACGGGCGCTCGCCGTCGTGGGCACACGCTTGATGATGTGGTGCAATGGCTGGCAGCAGCGCCCGCTCGCCTCGCCGGCATGCAGGGCGTGGCCGGCGCGCTGCTCCCAGGGCGAGAGGCGACCTTTGTCCTCTTCCATCCCGAAGAGACCTACACGGTGGCGGCAGAGGACCTTCACTTCAAGCATCCCATCTCGCCCTACGTCCGGCAGACGCTGACCGGCCGGGTGCAGGCGACCTACCTGCGCGGCCAGGCAGTGTACTCGGCCGCAGGGTTCGCCGCGCATCTGCCCGGCCGCGAGCGCCGCCTTGCGCCCGGGTAGCGTGGGCAGCAGACTGCGTTATGCTCAAACCACGCTGGGGAGGCGAAGCCATGCATAGAGCATCCGTCTCCGGATCGACCGCGACGCGGCTGGCAAAGCTGGCCCAATGGAATGCCCTGCCGCCGGAGCAGGCGGCGCAGCAGATTCTCGCCTGCTGCGGCTCAGACGCCTGGGCAGCGGCGCTCGCCCTCAAGCGGCCTGTCTTTACCGAGGAGGCGCTGCTGGCCCTTGCCGCAGAGGTGTGGGAGAGCCTGCCGCCAGAGGAATGGCAGCAGGCCTTTGACAGCCATCCTCGCCTCGGCGAAGCGCACGCCGTGCGTGCGACGGCGGCCTCGCTCACCTGGTCGGCAGAGGAGCAGGCCCAGGCCTTGCCTACAGAGGCTCTGCGCCACGCCAACCGCAGGTATGAAGAAAAGTTTGGGCGAGTCTTCCTGTTCTGTGCCAGCGGACGCACGACCGACGAGATACTGGCGGCGCTCCACCGCCGCATGCAGAATGATGCAGAGACAGAGTGGCGCGTGGCCGGTGACGAGCAGCGGCGCATCACCGGCCTGCGCCTAGAGCGATGGCTCGGCGAGGATGGCGCGTGAGTCTCTCGACGCACCTGCTTGACCTCTCTCTGGGCCGCCCTGCCACCAACGTTGCAGTGTCGCTCACGCGCTGGGCGGAGACGGACTGGGCGCCCGTGCACCAGGCGCGCACCGACGCAGACGGGCGCATCCACTCGCTGGTGCCGGAAGGCGAGCTGCTTGACCCCGGCACCTTCCGCATGCGCTTTGATACAGCCGCCTACTTCACCGTTCAGGGGCGCTCCAGCCTCTACCCTTTCATCGACATCGTCTTCCAGCTCGAAGACGCGCAGGCACACTACCACCTGCCCGTGCTGCTGACCGCCCATGGCTACACTACCTATCGAGGGAGCTGACGAGCGATGCAGATGGTGGACAACCGGTATGGCAAAGCCCGTGTGCGGCTGATGAAAGTCACCCGCCACCCGCAGCGCAACGACGTGCATGAGTGGACCGTGTCTGTGCTGCTGCGCGGCGACTTTGAGGACGCTCATACCGCGGGTGACAACAGCAAGGTGCTGGCCACCGACACGATGAAGAACACTGTCTACTGGGTCGCCCGCAATTCTTCCGCCGGCACCATCGAAGACTATGCACGCGCGCTCATTGACTTCCTGCTGGAGCGCAATCCGCAGGTGACCTCAGCCGAGGTAAGCATGGAGGCTCACCTGTGGAAGCGTCTGACCGTCGCCGGCGTCCCGC
>DASWUY010000199.1:0-2788 GCA_036401435.1 Acidobacteriaceae bacterium
GACAAGGTGGCGAGCGACGGACATGGTGTGAGACCTCAAGGGGGTGCGGTAAGGGTTTGGCGAACCCCCCGGTCTCACCGCGCGGAGCAGGGGGCGAGTCGCAGGGCGCACGGGAGGAGGTGAGTCCCGGGCGGGGTGACCTTAGTGACCTGGAGGAAACGGGACCACTGTACGGGCAGGCCGGTTGGGATGGCAAGTGCCTGTGGGGGTGCCGCTAGGAACCGGACACGGTGGTCGGCGAGAGACAGGCACCTCCTATAATCCGAACAACCCGTAATCGAAGACGTGGGAGTGTCTGGGCGGCTTGCGGGGCGATGGTCCGAGGCCGCAGGCGGAGGAGACAGGTTGGCGGAGGCGATGCGGCGCAAGTTCACGCTGGCGGGCCTGTCGGCAGCCCTGCTGCTCCTGGTGCTGGTGCTGGGCGCGCTGAACGCGTTCAACGTTCCGGCGCTGCACCCGGGGTCGACCGGCGCGCTGCTGGTCTTCTGGGCGGTGACGGTGCTGATCTTCCTGTTGCTGGTGGCGCTGCTGGTGCTGCTGGCGCGGAACATCCTGAGGATGTATGCGGACCAGCGCAGTCGGGTGCTGGGGTCGCGGCTGAGGTCGCGGATGCTGGTGGGAGCGCTGCTGCTCTCGTTTGCGCCGACCTTGTTCATGTTCCTGTTCAGCTATCTGTTGATGAATCGGTCGATTGATCGGTGGTTTTCGCAGCCGGTGGTGCAGTTGCGGGACGACTCGGCGCGGATTGCGCTGGAGCTGTCGCACTACGTGGCGCAGAATGCGCGGGTGGGGGCGGAGTCGCTGGCGCACTCGGGGGCATTTTCCATCGGGTATGACGCGGGGGACGAGGATGAGCTGACCAGGCAGATGCGGGCCCACCGGATCACGCTGCAGGGGGGATTTGCGGTGGTGTACCGGGATGGGGAGACGCTCGCGGCCTACCAGCTGCCGGAGGGAGCGGCGGGGGTGCGGGTGTGGCTGGGGCCGCCCTCGACCGGAGCGGGCGCGGGGCATGCGGTCGGGGCGGCCGGCCCGGCTGCGCGGGCGCCGGTGCGAGGGACCGCGGGGAGCGAGGCGGAGAGACGCGAGGCGCTGTGCCAGATGATTCTCAAGACGGCGCAGCGCAGCGATGAGCCGATCCTGACGCTGGGAGGGAACGAGTACGCGCTGGGGGCGGCGCCGATCTCAGGCGATGGGGTGGTGGTGGTGGCGCTGCCGATGCCAAGCGGGCTGAGCGCGGTGGTCGATGACATCGGGAGTGGCACGGAGCAGTACTGGTCGGCCTACCGGCAGAGGCGAACGATCCGCAGCACGTACCTGCTGCTGTTGCTGTTGTTGACGACGCTGACCTTTTTCGCGAGCTCGTGGCTCGCACTGTATTTGTCCAAGCAGATTACGCGGCCGGTAGAAGCGCTGGCGGACGCGATGGACGAGATTGCGGCAGGCGACTACCGGCAGAGGATCTCGCTTTCGGCGACCGAGGAGCTGGGGGACCTGATCGGGTCCTTTAACCAGATGGCGGCAGACCTGGAGCAGAGCCGGGCGAGGGCCGAGACGTCGACCGAGCAGTTGTCGGCGGCCAACCGGGCGATAGATGAGCGGCGGCAGGAGCTGGAGCTGATCCTGGAGACGATCCCGAGTGGGGTGGTGGTGCTGGACACGGGGCGGCGGATCCTGCAGGTGAATCGGGCGTTCCTGGACCTGTGCGTGCCGGAGGCGGGAACGGCGGAGCTGGCGGAAAGGCAACTGGAGGAGGTACTGCCGGCGGAGCTGCGGGAGGAGGTGCTGCGGCTGGAGCGGCGGGCGCAACGGATGGGGATGGCGGGAGCGGAGCTGGAGATGCGGCGGTTGCCGGCGAAGGCCGGGGCGGCGGAGCGGATCCCGGGCAGTAACGGGAACGGGGCGGGTGGGAACGGGCACGGCGGCGCTGGAAACGAGGGCGCTGGACTTGGGCAGGCTCTGGTGCCGGCGATGCTGAGCCTATCTGTAACCATCGCAGTGCTGAATCTGGGACGAGACCGATCGGGGCGGGACCGGCGGGGGTCGATCCTGGTGGTGGATGACGTGACGGAGGTGCTGCAGGCGCAGCGGCAGCTGGCGTGGAAGGAGGTAGCGCAGCGAGTGGCGCACGAGATCAAGAATCCGCTGACGCCGATCCTGCTCTCGGCGGAGCGGATCCGGCGGCATGTGGACCTGGGCGCTGCCAACTCAGGGGCGGTGATCCGGCGGTGCAGCGAGGTGATCCTGGGGTCGGTGGAGAGCATGCGGACGCTGGTGGACCAGTTTGCAGTGCTGGCCGAGTTCCCTGCTGCGCAGCCTCGGCCGGCCTCGCTGAACGAGATTGTGGAGAGCGCGCTGGCGTTGTTTCATGGGCGGCTGCAGGCGATCCGGATCGAGAGCCGGCTGGCGGCAGGGCTGCCGCCGGTGATGGCGGACCCGGAGGCGCTGAAGCGGGCGGTGGCAAACCTGATCGACAACGCGGCGGAGGCGATGCAGGAGAGCCTGCTGCGGGTGCTGACGCTGGAGACGCAGCTGGGCGAGCGGCCGGGGATGGCGGAGCTGGTGATTGCAGACACCGGGCCGGGGCTGAGCCCGGAGGTGCGGGAACGGATCTTTTTGCCCTATGTCTCGACCAAGCAGAGGGGCACGGGGCTGGGGCTGGTGATTGCGGCGAAGATCATCCAGGATCACCAGGGAACGATTCGCGCGGAGCAGGGGGTGCCTGCGGGGGCGCGGTTCCTGCTGGAGCTGCTGCTGGCGGGGAGCGCGGTGAGGGGCGTAACGGCGG
>DASWUY010000200.1:0-1589 GCA_036401435.1 Acidobacteriaceae bacterium
GAACGGGGACCACCCATCACGCCCGCCCGTACCTACCGCTCAACCAGCCCATCCAGGCCCAACGCCGCCGTGAGCGACAATAGTCCCATGGAAGAAGTGCAATTAATCGTCTTCGACTGCGATGGCGTGCTCATCGACAGCGAGATCCTGGTCTGCACGCTCGTCAGCGAAGAACTGACCCGGCTCGGCTACCCCATCACCCCGCAAGAGGTCGTGCGCCAGTATGCCGGCCGGCCCGAGCGCGAGATCCTGGCCGACATCGCCGAGCGCTGGGGCCGGCCCGTCCCGCCCGCATACAAGGAGGCGATGACCCGCCGCATCCACCACGCCTACACCACCGAGTTGCAGGCCATCCCCGGCGTCCGCGAGACGCTCGGCCAGATCACCCTGCCCATCTGCGTTGCCTCCAGCACCGCTCCACCCAAGCTCAAGCTCGGACTCAACTTCGTCGGCCTCTATGACTTCTTCGCTCCCAACGTAGTAAGCGCGTCCTATGTCGCGCACGGCAAGCCCGCGCCTGACGTCTTTGTCTATGCAGCCGGCTGGATGCGCACCCCTGTCCACCACTGCCTGGTCATCGAGGACAGCCTGCCCGGGGTGCGGGCTGCCGTCGCTGCCGGCATGCGCGTCTTCGGCTTCACCGGCGGCAGCCACTGCACGCCCCAGCATGGCCCGGCCCTGCTCGCGGCCGGCGCAGAGCGCGTATTTGGCAACATGTCTGAACTCAGCCAGGCCCTGCCCGAGGCATTCGCCCCCGCGCGCGAGCCCGCGCTCCCCAAACGCTGAAGCACGCGCACTCACAACCACGCGTAACTCTGCGCCACTTTCAGGTGAATTAAAGCGCCCGATCCACCCGCCGGACGAATCCAAAGTTACGTTCCACGTGGAACACGCAAATTGTTCCACGTGGAACATCTGCCCGTGCGCCTCAAGCCCCACCCCGGCTCAACAAGAATGTTCCACGTGGAACACCTGCCCTGTCACCTCTGAGGCTTAGCCCCAGCCATCGCCCGCAGCCGCTCTGAAACATTCATCAGCGCCCGGCCATCATGGTACGCGGCCTTCCAGATACGACCCTTCACGGTACTGGTCGGTTTGCCATCCGGCTGGATCAGCTCATAGTCTCCGTGAAATTGCGCGTCCATCTGGTATTTCTCGAGATACTGCAGCTGTAACTGGAACGCCTTCCAGTAAGTGTCCGTCTCTGCGCCGTACTTCTCGTGCATCAGCAGCAGCGTGTTCAGCGTTTCCATCTCCACCCACCACTCCTTCAACAGGTCGTCCGGGCGCCCTGCATACGGCCCCGAGTGATAGATGCCGCCATGCGCCGCGTCCCAGCCGTAGGCCATCGAGTGATCGACCATCATCCGGGCCATCTTCGCCGTCGCCTCGTCGTTCGGGCGCCCCAGCGCGGCCGCCGCCTCCAGCATCAGGTACGCCGTCTCGATATCGTGCCCATAGGAGTCATGATCGGGAACAGCGCGCCAGTCGTCGGTAAAGAACAGGCTCATCACCCCGGGCTGGACCGCGATCCGGTCCCGCACCACGTGCAGCAGCTCTTCCAGCCGCTGCCGCAGCAGCTCATCCTT
>DASWUY010000201.1:0-4467 GCA_036401435.1 Acidobacteriaceae bacterium
AGTTGGCCATGGCAAGGCGCCCGGGCACGTCGAAGTTGAGATCGGGGTCGAACTCATCGGCAAACATGTAGCCGGGGTCGCCCTCGCCGGTGCCGAGCGGATCGCCGCCCTGGATCATGAAGTCGGGGATGACCCGGTGGAAGGTAGTGCCGGTGTAAAGAGAGCGGCCGACGACCTTCTTGTGGGTGACGGGATCCGTCCACTCCTTGGTACCGGTGGCCAGGCCGATAAAGTTCTGGACGGTGGCGGGAGCCTGCCTGGCGAAGAGCTTGCAGGTGAGCCGGCCCATGCTGGTATCGATGACTGCCGTAGGGCCGGTGGGAAGAAGGGGCGCCTTGACGCCGGCGTCAGGAGAGTCCGGCAAGGGCGCGGTTTGCGATACCGGCGCGGCAGGCGGTGTGGACTGCTGCGCGCGCGCGGCAGTGGCGAAGAGTATGGGGGCAAGCAGAAGGCTGGCAGCGACAGTATTCATCCCATCCGTAAGAGTACCGAATCAGGGCGGGGAAGGCGAGGGGCGGCGCCGCCAGTGAGCTGGTCAGGCGCTCTCGGCCGAAGGCCCTGGGGTTACTTGTTGAAGGGCTGTGCGGCGTCGATCCTGGGGCGCTGCTGGGACTGCAACTGCTTGGATGTGGCTTCGACCTCGCGGAAGAATCGTAAGAAATTGCCGCCGAGGATCTTGTTGCAGTCTGCAGGGGAGTAGCCGCGGGCCATCAGCGCTGCGGTGATCCTGGGCAGGTCGGCAGCGGAGTCGATGCCCTGGGGCAGCTGGCCGGAGACGCCGTCGAAGTCCGAGCCAAGCCCGACGTGGTCTACGCCTGCGACCTTGGCGATGTGATCGATGTGGTCGATGAGGACGGAGAGAGGCGGGCGCGGGATCTTGTCGGCATACTGGCGCTGCAGTTTTTCGAGGTCGCCGTAGGTGACCTGCTTGCCCTGTTTGGCGTAGTCGGCCTTGAGCGCGGCAGTGGCGGCCTTAACTTCCGGCTCCTGGTGGGCGGCTGCGTCGCGATAGGCCTGGCTGAGGAAGGCGGAGTAGAAGTTGACCATCACGACGCCGCCCTGGCTCTCGGGGCCGCCGGAGCGGGCGACCGCGCGCAGCATGTCATCGGTCATGTTACGAGGCGCGTCGCAGAGGGCGCGGGCTGAGGAGTGCGAGGCAAAGACAGGTGCGCGAGAGGTGATGACGGCGCGGTAGAAGGTTCGGTCCGAGACATGCGAGATATCGACCATCATGCCGAGCTTGTTCATTTCAAAGACGACGTCCTTGCCAAAGTCGGACAGGCCGTCCTTGGTGTGCGGGATCTTGTCGTCCTTGGCGTCGCCGGAGGAGTCAGCCCAGTCGTTGGAGTTGGACCAGGTGAGCGTCATGTAGCGGACGCCGAGCCGGTAGTACTCGCGCAGCAGGCCGAGCGAGTTCTCAATGGAGTGGCCGCCCTCAATGCCCTTGAGCGCGGCAAGCTTGTGCTCGCGGTGAGCGCGCTCGATGTCCGCCGGCGTCGTGGCGAGGAGCATGCGGTCAGGGTGCGCGAGCGCGGCCTGGTCGACAGCGTCAATCAGCTCCAGGGTGCGGCGGGCGTAGTGGTCCTTATAGAGGTCGGGCTCAACCCAGATGGAGAAGAACTCGGCGCCGAGATTGCCCTGGCGTGCGGCGTCGAAGTTGAGGTTGCCATCCCCCAGCGGGGAGGCAAGGTCGTAGTGGTCATCGAGCATGCGCTGGGTGGTGTCGGCATGGGTGTCAATGACGATGGCGGAGCGGTGGACCTGGGCAGGATCGGAGGGCATCTTCCTGGAGGGAGCCTTCTGCGCTGTGAGTGGCAGCGCGGCGGCAAGAGCGAGAGTGGCGAGCTGAGCAAGCTTCGACATGCGGGTACGCCGAGTGTAGCAAAGGAAAACCGCGTAGGCGGTTTTGACTTCTGCTTCTACCTGGTGAAGACGTCCTTGATGCCTTGGATCAGGACGTCGCGGCTTACGTCGGAGATGGCCTTGGTGAGCGGGAGCATCTTGGGGCAGGCCTGCACGCAGTTTTGCGCGAAGCCGCACTCCTGCACGCCGCCGTCGCCCATCAGCGCGTGGAGGCGCTCTTCCTTGAGGACCTTGCCGGTGGGGTGATTGTTGAAGAGCTGCGCCTGCGCGATGGTGGCTGCGCCGACGAAGCCGGTTTGCTCGTTGAACTGCGGGCAGACCTCCATGCAGATGGTGCAGGAGATGCAGCGGGAGAGCGGGTAGGCGTCCTCCTGCATCTGCGGGGTGATGCGGGGGCCGGCGCCGAGGTCGTAGGTGCCGTCGAGCGGGACCCAGGCCTGGACGCGCTTGAGGTTTTCGAAGAGGACCGAGCGATCGACGGAGAGGTCGCGGACAACGGGAAACTTGGAGAGTGGTTCAAGCTTGACGGTGTCGTTGACGGCGACCTTGTCAATGAGCGCGGAGCAGGCCATGCGCGCCTTGCCGTTGATGAGCATGGAACAGGAGCCGCAGACTTCTTCCAGGCAATTGGAGTCGTAGGTGATGGGCGTGGTCTCGCGGCCGTCGGCGGTGACGGGGTTGGCAGCGATCTCCATCATGGAGGAGATCACGTTCATGCCCGGGCGCCAGGGGAGCTCGAAGGTATCCCAGCGAGCCTTGGTGTCGGGGCCGTTCTGGCGCTTGACTTCGAGTTTGATGGTGCGTGTTGCTGTTGCCATGGCTTAGTCCTCTTGCGCCTGCTCTGCCAATCGAATGTTCAAGTTCAACCGCGGGTCCTTCGCTTCGCTCAGGATGACAGTTAATTATCGGCAGGCCTGCTTGCGTTCACTGGAGACGGGCCTGGTTGTGTTTGTTAGCCTGGCCTACTTGGCGGCGTCATATCTTCTCGGACGGGGCTTGATCCATTGCGTGTCGACTGCTTCAAAGCTGAACTGCGGCTCGTCGGCGTCGGGGGCAAAGGTGGCCTTGGTGGTTTTGAGGAAGCGCTCGTCATCGCGCTCGGGGAAGTCGGGCTTGTAGTGCGCGCCACGGGACTCGTCTCGGAGGGCAGCGCCCTGGGTAACAACGCGGGATAAGTGGAGCATGTTATACAGCTGGCGGGTGAAGGCGAAGCTGGTGTTGGCCCACTGCGACTTATCGCTCAGGTTGATGTTGCGGAAGCGCTCGAGTAGCTCGACGATCTTCTCGTCTGTTTCGCCGAGGGCCTTGTTATAGCGGATGACCGTGACGTTCTTCGTCATGATCTCGCCCAGCTCGCGCCAGAGCCGGAACGGATTTTCGGTGCCGGAAGAGGTCATGAGGCGCTGATTGATCTCGTCCTGGCGCTTGCGCTCGTTCTCACCTGCGCCGTTTGACGCCGCGGGCGCTAGACCTCGCGCGTACTTGAGCGCGTTCGGCCCGGCGATAAAGCCGCCGTAAATGCACGACACGAGCGAGTTGGCCCCGAGGCGATTCGCGCCGTGGTAGTTGTACTCCGCTTCGCCCGCGGCAAAGATGCCGGGGATGTTGGTCATCTGGTCGAAGTCTACCCAGAGGCCGCCCATGGTGTAGTGCATGCCGGGGAAGATCTTCATCGGGACCTTGCGGGGGTCGTCGCCGACAAACTTCTCGTAGATCTCGAGAATGCCCTCGAGCTTGCGGTCAAGGGTGGCAGCGTCGATGTGGGTCAGGTCCAGATAGACCATAGGCTGGCCGTCGATGCCGAGCGCGTGCTCATAGACAACCTTGTGGATGGCGCGGGTGGCGACATCGCGCGGAACCAGGTTGCCGTACTTCGGGTACCACTCTTCAAGGAAGTACCAGCGATCCGCGTCGGGGATAGAGTTGGCGTCGCGCGGGTCGTTGAGCTTGCGCGGGACCCAGACGCGCCCGCCTTCGCCCCGCGCCGACTCGGACATGAGGCGCAGCTTGTCTTCGCCGGGGATGGAGGTCGGGTGAACCTGGATGAACTCGCCGTTGGCGTAGAAGGCGCCCTGTTGGTAGACAGCACTCTGTGCTGAGCCGGTGCAGACGACGGAGTTCGTACTCTTGCCGAAGATGGCCCCGATGCCGCCGGTGGCAAGGATGATGGCGTCGGAGTCGAAGGTGCGGACCTCCATGGTCCGCAGGTTCATGGCGCAGATGCCGCGGCAGACGCCTTGCGCGTCGAGGACAGACGAGAGAAACTCCCAGCCTTCGTACTTGGTGACCTTGCCCTCGGACTCGTAACGGCGAACCTGTTCGTCAAGCGCGTAGAGGAGTTGCTGCCCGGTGGTGGCGCCGGCGAAGGCGGTGCGGTGGAAGAGGGTGCCGCCAAAGCGGCGAAAGTCGAGCAGGCCTTCCGGCGTGCGGTTGAAGGGCACACCCATGCGATCGAGCAGGTCGATGATCGCCGGGGCGGCGTCGCACATGTTCTTGACCGGGGTCTGGTTGGCGAGGAAGTCGCCGCCGTAGATGGTGTCGTCAAAGTGCGCGGCGGTGGAGTCGCCTTCTCCCTTGAGATTCTTGGCAGCGTTGATACCGCCC
>DASWUY010000202.1:0-2311 GCA_036401435.1 Acidobacteriaceae bacterium
GCCCGAGCCACAGGCAAAATCAAACGCCGACAGGTGCTGCACATACTCGCACAGCCCCACTCCGCCTGCGTGGGGGCAGACCGGCACGCCAAACTTCGCAGCCATCAGCAGGATGGCCAGGTTCTCGTTCACGCCCGCCACGCGGCAGCTGTCAATCTGGCAAACGTCCAACGCCTCGGCCTGCATCAGCTGCTTGAACATTACCCGGCTGTGGCAGTGCTCGCCCGTGGCAATCCGGATCGGCTGCACTGCCCGGCGGATGCGCGCATGCCCCAGGATGTCATCCGGGCTGGTCGGCTCTTCCATCCACCAGGGGTTGAGCTCGGCCAGCGCAAGGGTGCGACCAATCGCTTCCTCGACGCTCCACTTCTGGTTTGCGTCCAGCATCAGCCGGTGCTCCCAGCCAATCTCCTCCCGCACCAGGCGCCCCCGCCGCAGGTCGTCTTCGGCCTCGCCGCCCACCTTCAGCTTGAAGTGAGTCCAGCCCTCCCGCAGCGCCTCTCGGCATAGCCCGCGCACCTGCTCGTCGCTGAAGCCGAACCATCCTACCGAGGTCGTGTACGCCGGATACCCGCCGGCTCGCAGCAGGGCAACGCGTTCTGCCCGCCCCGCCTCCTGCCCGCGCAGCATGTCAAGCGCTTCCTCGCGCGGCAGCGCGTCGTCGATGTACCGAAAGTCAATCGCAGAAACAATCTCCTCCGGCGACATGCCGGCCAGCAGCCGCCACAGCGGCTTGCCCTCGACCTTCGCAAAGAGGTCCCACAACGCGTTCAGCAGCGCTCCCGCCGCCATGTGGATCACGCCCTTCTCCGGCCCCAGCCAGCGGAACTGGCTGTCCTCGGTCAGCAGCCGTGAGAACCGGGCAAAATCCTGCGTGATCCCGTCCAGGCTTTGCCCCACCACGAAGCGGGCCAGGTACTCGATCGCGAGCACGCATAGCTCCGTGCCACGCCCCAGTGTGAAGGTGAGCCCGTGCCCTGTGAACGCGCCATTCGTCTCGAGCATGCAGTAGGCCGCCGAGTAGTCCGGGGCCTTGTTCACCGCGTCTGACCCGATGCTCTGCTTGGAGGTGGGGAAGCGTAGATCGATGGTCCGGACGCGCGTGATGCGAAGCTGGCTCACGCGGCCGTCAACCCGCCATCGAGCGACACCACGGCCCCGGTCATGAAGCTCGCCTCATCGGAGCAGAGAAACCGCACCAGCGAGGCCACTTCCTCCGGCGTGCCCAGGCGCCCCATGGGCTGGCGCGCCGCCAGCTGCTCGCGTATCTGCTCCTTCTCGTGCTTGTGATACTTCTCCAGATAGCCCTCGACAAACGGGGTCTGGATGGTGCCCGGCGCGATGGCGTTCACGCGAATCTGCTTTGGAAAGTCCACCGCCAGCTGCCGCGTCATGGCCAGCACTGCGCCCTTGGTCGCGCAGTAGGCAAAGCGCTGCTTCAGCCCCACCAGGCCGGCCACCGAGCCGATGTTCACGATGCTTCCCCGCGAGGCCAGCAGCAGCGGAAACAAGGCCTGCGTGACGATGTAGATCGAGTACACGTTCACCTTCATCAGCCGGTCGAAGTCTTCATACAGCACGTCCGCAATCGTACCCACGTGCCCGATCCCTGCATTGTTCACCAGGATATCCAGCCGCTCCAGCCCCTCGGCGGCCTGCGCCGCTGACAGGGGATCGGTGACATCCATGCGCAGTGCCCGGCCCTGAGCCAGTTCGCCGGCCAGCGCCTCGGCTGCTTCAACGTTCACGTCCGCCACCACCACACTCGCGCCCGCACGGTCCAGCTCGCGGCACGTGGCCGCGCCGATCCCGCTCGCCCCGCCTGTCACCAGGGCCACCTTGCCACCCAGTTCGAATGCTGCCATGGCTATCCCCCGCGGGCGCACCTCGTTTCCGCCTACGCCTCGGCGCGGGTGCGGTTGCGAAGCTCCCCAATCCCCTCGATTGAAATCACGATCTCCTCCCCGGGCCTCAGCCATCGCGGCGGGGTACGCCCCAGCCCCACGCCCGGCGGCGTGCCGGTGCTGATCACGTCGCCTGCTTCAAGCGGCGTAATGGAAGAGATATATGCGATCAGCTCCGGCACGCGGAAGATCAGGTCGCAGGTGTTCCCATCCTGCAACACTTCTCCATCGATTGCGAGGCGGATCGACAGCGCGTGCGGGTCCGGCATCTCCTCGCGCGTCACCACCCAGGGTCCCATCGGCGTAAAGGTTGGGAAGCTCTTGCCCAGGGTCCACTGCGAGGTAGCCAGTTGCACCTCCCGTGCACTCACATCGTTCACAATCGTGTAGCCGAAGACGTATTCTTC
>DASWUY010000203.1:0-3490 GCA_036401435.1 Acidobacteriaceae bacterium
CGGAGTTCTGCATCGACAAACTGTTCCCGCCGGTCGGCCAGGGCTCGCGCCTGGGGCTGCTTGAACTGCGCGCCTTTGAGATGGCGCCCCACTACCGCATGGGTCTGGCGGAGATGCTGCTGGTGCGGGCCCTTGTGTCCACGTTTTGGAAGCAGCCGTTTACGGCTGACCTGATCCGCTGGGGTCCGGCGCTGCATGACCGGTTCATGCTGCCGCACTTCGTTCAGGACGACTTCACTGCGGTGCTTGGGCACCTGCGGCGGGCGGGCTTTGCCTTTGAGGATGCGTGGTTTGCTCCTCACCGCGCCTTTCGCTTTCCGCGCATTGGCCTGCTGCGCGTCGGTGGCATGGAACTGGAACTGCGCCAGGCGCTCGAGCCGTGGAACGTTCTGGCCGAGGAGGCGACATCGGGCGGCACCGGGCGCAGCGTCGACTCCTCGCTTGAACGCATGCAGGTCAGGCTCTCAGGCTTTGATCCGGGGCAGCGCTACGTGGTCAGCTGCAATGGCCGCCGGGTGCCGCTGCATCCCACCGCGGAGCCAGGGGAGAGCGTGGCGGGGATCCGCTACCGGGCCAGGAAGCTCTCGGCCGCACTCCATCCAACCATCCCGGTGCACACGCCCCTGGTCTTTGACCTGATCGATACGTGGGGCACACGCTCGGGGCGATGTACCTACCACGCCGCTCCTCCTGACGGCAGCGTCTACCCGGGCCGCCCGGCCGATGCCGCCGAGGCACAGGCGCGGCGCCTGCAGCGCTTTGTGATCGACCCCCATCCCCCTGCTTCCCTGCCCCTGCCGCCGCCGGAGCAGAACCCCCTCTACCCCATGACGCTTGATCTTCGTTGGCCGGCGCACGATGCCCGCGTCGCGCCGCAGGCTACGCTAAAGCCGTGACCGTCGACCTCTACCAGTCGCCGCTGCGGTACGGGTCCGCCTACGACGAGTCGTCGGCCGACGGGGTGACACCGCGCCAGCACTGGTCGCACCTGGTCGACTCTCTCCAGGCGCTGGGACAGGAGGAACTGGGGCGCCGCGGGGAGCGGGCCGAGCGCCGCATCCGCGAGAACGGCATCACCTACAACATCTACGGCGACCCGCTGGGCGCGAGCCGGCCGTGGAAGACCGACATCGTTCCACTGCTCATCCCCGCAGAGCAGTGGCGCTACATTGAGGCGGGCGTGGTGCAGCGGGCACAGCTGCTGAGCCTGCTGCTCGAGGATCTCTACGGACCCCAGCGACTGCTGACCGAGGGCCACTTTCCCGCTGCGTTGCTCTACGCCAACCCGGCTTTTCTGCGGCCGATGGTGGGCGTTCCTGTGGCGCCGCACAGCTACCTGCACATGCTGGCTGTCGACCTGGCGCGGTCGCCCGATGGCCAGTGGTGGGTGCTCGCCGATCGCACCCAGGCGCCCTCCGGCAGCGGCTACGCGCTTGAGAATCGGACCATCGTCGCCGACGTGTTGCCGGACCTCTTCCGCACCTCGAACGTGCTGCGGCTCGCACCCTTCTTTCGCGCCCAGCGGGATGCACTCACCAGCCTTGCGGGCTGCGACCAGCCGCGCATCGTTCTGCTCACCCCGGGCCCGCTCAACGAGACGTACTTTGAACACTCCTACCTGGCGCGATACCTGGGGTTCACGCTGGTGGAGGGCGCGGACCTGACAGTGCGCGATCGCCGGGTCTACATCAAGACGGTGGAAGGCCTGGAGCAGGTCGATGTGATCCTGCGCCGGGTGGATGACAGCTTCTGCGATCCGCTGGAGTTACGCAGCGACTCGCTGCTGGGCGTGCCGGGGCTGGTCGACGCGATTGTGGCCGGCCACGTCAAGGTGGCCAACGCACTCGGCAGCGGCCTGATCGAAACGGCGGGCATCATGCCCTTTCTCCCTGGTCTGGCCAATCACCTGCTGGGAGAAAAGCTGAAGCTGCCTTCAGTCGCCACCTGGTGGTGCGGCCAGGCAGACGCGCTTCGCTGGGTGCTCGACCACCTGGAGTCGGTCGTCGTCAAACCGGCATTTCCCTCGCGTGGTATGGAGCCCGTCTTCGGGTCCGAGCTTCCGCTCGCGGAGCGGGAGCGCTTTATCGAGCAGCTGCTGGCGCGCCCCCACGAGTACGTGGCGCAGGAGCAGGTCACGCTCTCCTCCGCGCCGACCTGGGAAGACGGCCACCTCTCCGCGAGGAGCGTCGTGCTGCGCACCTATGTTCTCAACACGGGGCGTGGCTGGGTCACCTTTCCGGGCGGGCTGGTGCGGGTAGCCGAGGCAGGCGGATCGATCGTCTCTATGCAGCGGGGCGGCCACAGCAAGGATGCCTGGGTGCTGTGGGATGGGCCGATTGACACCTTCAGCATGCTGCGCCCGCCTACCGAGCCGGTGGAGCTGCGCCGCGTGCCGCGCGTGGTGCCGAGCCGCGTTGCGGACAACACTTTCTGGCTGGGCCGCTATGCGGAACGGGCCGAGAATATCGCGCGCATCCTCCGCTCGCTGGTGCCCCAGGTGCGGCGAGCAGAAGAGGCCGAGCTTGCCGGCCTGATGCGCCTGCACGCCTGCCTGGGCTCAGGTCCAAGCCGGGCCCTGAGAGCCGCCGCGCGCTACCGGGACAAGACCAACCGCAGGCGGCCGCCCTTTCTGCTGCTGGAGCGCGAGATCCTGGCCATGGCCAGCGACCCGAAGCGCGCGCAGAGCCTGCCGGCCACGCTTGGCGAGATGTTTCGCGTGGGCGGCAATGTGCGCGAGCGTCTCTCCTCTGACATGATGCTGCTCATCGGGAGGCTGCGCGACTCGATGCAGGTCGAGCACGCCTCGCAGCTGCTGGAGTACCCGGCAGCCCTGACCGGATGCCTGGAGCTGCTCTCGGCCTTCTCCGGTATGGAACGCGAGAATATCAACCGCGGCTCAGGGTGGCTGTTCATGAGCATTGGCCGGCGTCTGGAGCGCGCCATTTACCTGACCCGGCAGCTGCGCGAGATCACCAACCTGCGTGCCGGGCAGGACTGGTCGCTGCTGGACCGCTTGCTCGAGGTGGCCGACAGCGCCATGACCTACCGCACCCGCTACTACACCACCCTGCAGCCGCTGGCCGTGCTGGACGTGCTCATGGCGGACGAGACCAATCCCCGTTCCCTCCACTTCCAACTGGCGCACCTGGCGGACCTGTACGCCAAGCTGCCGCGGCACGAGCCGGCCGATCTCGACGCCATGCAGTCCGCGCTCACCTCGCTGCGCGCCTTTGACCTGGGACAGATGCAGAACCAGGCGCCGGGGCCGGCTGGGCTCGGACGGCTGGACCGGTACCTGCTTGAACTGGAAGACCTGTTGCCCTCCTGGTCCAACAATCTCTCCAGCCGCTACTTCAGCCATGCCCGCAGCCTGCCGATTGCGATGGGTGAGTGACCCGGATGCATTACAGAATAAGCCACCGTACTACGTACAAATACAAGTACCCCGTCTCGTTTGGAGATCATGTAGCCTGCCTCAGGCCGCGCTGCT
>DASWUY010000204.1:0-9378 GCA_036401435.1 Acidobacteriaceae bacterium
GGTGTACGTCTTCAGCGCCTCCTGGAACGGGATGCCCTGCTGAAAGACGCCGATCAGAAAGCCGGCAATGATGTTGATTGCCATGATCAGGATGGTCGCCAGCGAGTCCCGCTGCGAGAAGCGCGCCGCGCCGTCCATCGACCCGCAGAACTCCGCCTCCCGCGCCACATTCTCGCGCCGCTTGCGCGCCTGCTGTTCCGTGATCAGGCCGGCATTCAGGTCCGCGTCAATGGCCATCTGCTTGCCCGGCATCGCGTCCAAAGTAAAGCGTGCCGTCACCTCCGCCGTGCGCACCGCGCCGTGGCTCACCACCAGGTACTGGATTGCGATCAGCGCCAGGAACAGCACGAAGCCCACGATGTAATTGCCGCCCACGACGAACTGCCCGAACGCCTCGATCACGTGCCCCGCCGCGCCCGTGCCCTCGTTGCCGTGCAGCAGGATGCGCCGCGTGCTTGCGAGGTCAAGCGACAGCCGCAGCAGCGTCAACAGCAGCAGCAGGCTAGGAAAGACTGAGAACTGCACCGGCCGCAGGATCTGGATCGCCGTCAAGAGCACCAGCACCGACGCCGTAATGCTGACCGTCAGCAGCAGGTCCAGCACGAAGCTGGGCAAGGGCACCAGCATCACGAACACCATCGACACCGCGGCCATCGGCACGATCCACTCGCCCGATCCCTTCATCGCCGCTGTAAAACGGTTGGGCGTCGTCATGGCCGGATCACCTCGCCAGCCGCATTGCGGCCGCGCCGCGCCGCCTCCTGCGCCCGCAACTCTGCCTGCGCCCTGAAGACCACCACCAGGATGTCTGCCACTGCCTGGTAGAGCATCGAGGGAATCGCCTCTCCTACCTCCACGCTCTTGTAGAGCGCCTGCGCCAGGGGCTTGTTCTCCATCAGCATGATCCCGTTCTCAATGGCCAGCTGCTTGATCTCCTGCGCCAGCAGGTTCTGCCCCTTGGCGACCACGGTTGGGGCCACCATCTCGGGCGTATATCGCAGCGCGACCGCGTAGTGCGTTGGATTTGTAATCACTACCGTTGCAGTTGCCGCTGCCTTGAGCGACTGCCTCCGCCGCATCTGCCGCTGCAGCCTCCGTATCCGCTGCTTGATGACGGGGTTCCCATCCAGCTGCTTGTGCTCCTGGCGCACCTCTTCCTTGGTCATCTTCAGGTCGCCTTCCATCTTCTGCCACGTCAGCAGGTAGTCCACACCCGCCCAGGCCAGCAGCACCAGGCCCGCCTGCCAGGTCACCTCGAAGAGCATGCCGCCCACCAGGCTCGCGAACAGAGAGAGGTTGAAGTAGGAGGCGTGCACCATCGTCACCCAGTGCTCCCGGATCACGCTGGCGCCGAGCCAGGCGATCGCCGCAAAGGGCAGCATGGACTTCATCAGTCCGCTCAGCCCGGCGAGCGAAAAGATCTGCCCTACCTTGCTTGCCGGGTTAAAGCGCTCGAACTTCAGGCTCATCGCCGCCGGCGACAGGCTCACCCCGCCCTGCGCCACGCCCGCGGCCAGCGACAGGGCAGCCGCCGTCGCCAGCACCGGCACAATCCACCGCAGCACCTCGACCGCACTCCAGAACAGCACCGGTCCATTGCTCTCGATCGCGCCCGTGGCCGCCGCATCCAGCACGTTGCGGTAAAAGCTGGTCCAGTGCGTGATCGCTCCGAAGGACATCAGCCACAACGCCCCCAGCACACCGGCCAGCGCCAGCACCCCCGGCAGCTCGCGCGAACGAGCCACCTGGCCCTGTTCGCGGGCCTTTTCGCGGCGCTTCGGTGTTGCTTTTTCTGTCTTGCTGGAGTCTGCCAATCAGCACCCATCTCCCGCGCATGGCCATCGACCCGCGCCATCCCGCTCGATCCTCGCGGCCAGAGGCTCGCAACGTAACCAGCCGCGCACTAGCGGGCCAGGTGCAGCAGCTGCTCGGTCGCCGCAATCGACCTCAGGAACAAGCCTCGAAACATGTCCGGCCAGTACTTCAGCGCCGCCATCAGCACCAGCAGCCCCAGCAGGCTCTTGACCGCAGGCCCCAGCAGCATCAGCGGCAGCTGCGGCGAGGCCTTGCCCAGCAGCCCCAGCACCAGATCCGCCAGCAGCGTGGCCGAGAGCACCGGCGCCGCCACCTGCACGCCTACCTGGATCACGCTCGCGCCGGCCCCGAGCGCCGTCACCGCAAAGGGCCGCGTCAGGTGCGCCGAGCCCGGCGGCAGATACGCAAAGCTGTTGCCCAGCGCCCGCAGCAGCCACAGGTGCACATCCAGCCGCAGAAAGATCAGCATCACCAGCGCCTGGTGAAAGGTCGCGACCACGGTCGACTCCACCTGCGTATTCGGATCGAGAATGTTGATCAGCGAATACCCCATCTGAATGCTCAGCACCTGGCCCGCCATCTGCACCGCGTCAAAGACCAGCGAGGTCACAATCCCCAGCGCCAGGCCCACCAGCAGCTCGCTCGCAACCATCCCCGGCCACTCGCCCACGGCAATGGCCGGAATGCTGTGCTCCACCATCGGGTACAGCAGAAACGTCAGCGCCAGGGTCAGCACCGCCTTGATGCGCGCCGGGATCACCGTGCTGCCGAGGAACGGAGCGAAGAGCATCAGGCCGGAGACCCGCACGCCGATCGTCAACAGGGCCAGCATCACCTGCAGCAGCGGGATGTCGATCACTGCAGGATCCCGTGAAAATCAGCGAGCAGGTGGACCGTGTACCCGGCCAGGTGGCGCCACATCCACGGCATTAGCAGAAACAGCGTTGCCCCGGTAGCAAACAGCCGCGGCACCGACGAGAGTGTCTGGTCCTGCAGCGAGGTCAGCACCTGCACCACGTTCACCAGCAGGCTCACCGCGATCGCCACCAGCAGCACCGGCGCAGTCAGGATGACCACCTCCTCCAGCATCAGCCTGCCCAGCGCCACCACTGCGTCGACGCCCACTTAGTGAAAGCTCCGCATCAGCGACCCGATCAGCAGGTGCCAGCCATCCACCATCAGGAAGAGCAGCAGCTTGAGCGGGGTCGAGATCACCACCGGCGGCAGCTGCATCATGCCCACCGACGTCGTGATCGAGGCCACCACCATGTCCACCACCAGGAAAGGCAGAAACAAGACTGTACCGATCTGAAAGCCGGCCTTGATCTCGGAAAGAATGTAGGCGGGCAGCATCACGCGAAACGACAGGTCCTCGACCGTGTGCGGCCGCGCCTCCTTCGCGATATCCAGAAACAGCGCCACATCCTTGTCCCGCACATAGTGCGACATGAAGGTGCGCATCGGCACACCCGCGCGCGTTACCGCCTCGACCGCCGTGATCTTGCCTGCCTCAAGCGGCAGCACCGCATCGTTGTAGATCACCACGCCCACCGGCTGCATCAGGAAAAATGTCAGGATGACCGAGAGGCCGATGAGGGTCTGATTAGAGGGCGTGGTCTGCAGCCCCAGCGCCTGGCGCAGGAAATGAAAGACGATGAGAAGCCGCGCAAACGGCGTGATGCAAAGCAGGATCGACGGGATCAGCGTGAGCACGGTGAGCAGGACCACGATGGTCCATGGCGCCGACGAGCCGCCCAGCCCCGTGATGTGCACGTCGCCCGGCGGCGCTACCGCCGCCAGCGATGCCGCGCCAGCGCCGGCCGCGCCCGACCAGGCGCCAGCCAGGCCCCCATGAAGACCGCTGGCGGCGGCCGCCTGCCCGCAACACGGGATCACGAGCGCCAGCAGCAACGCCCCTCTTACGGCACCGCTCGCCATCACGCGCCCTCCCCGGCAGATCCTTGCGCGTCGCTCGCAGCGAGGCTCTCGGCAAAGCTGCCCGGCGCAGCCTGCTGTCCATCCAGCCGCGCCAGCAGCGCCACGCCCGACGCACCGCCCCCCACCAGGAAGCGCGCCCGCTCCACCTGCACCACGGCGACAAACCGCTTTTCTCCGAGCGACACGGTCTCGATCAGCTGCAGATACCGTCCCCGCTGCGCCGCACGTCGCGCCGCCACGATAGCCTCGATCCGCACCCACAGCAGGGTCCCCACGCTCCACACCTGCCCGGCAGCGGCGCGCAGCCCCAGCCCGGGGGTCACCCGCACGGCGCCCCGCGGGCCAGAGACCATCTGCTCCCGGAAGACTCTCAAATCAAATCCGTGATCCGCGCCGCAAGACGCTCGCCTACCACTTCAAACTCGGTCCACGCCATCAGCAGGCCATTCGCCCGCAGGGGAATGTCCGTGCTCTGGTGCCATGCCGTCTCAACCAGGCAGCCCTCTTTGAGCGCCAGCAGCGAACGCACCGTGAACTTCACCGCCGGCACCTCCAGCACCAGCGTGCAGGGCAGCCACGGCAAGAGCTCTACGGGCTCCTTTTCGGGCGGCGCCTCCGCCGTCTGCATCGCTTCCAGCAGCTCCCCGGGAGGAAGCGGCTCCGGATTCAGGGTTGCTGCGGCCATCCATCTCCTCTACCGGTCAGGCACTCTCCGCAGGCTGCGCAGCCTGGAACCACGTGCGCATTCGCTGGAGGAGTCACCCTGGTTGCGCCTGGACGCGCAACCTAGGCATGCCGGTCCACTTGCAAGTGGACGACCAAAGAGGGGTGAGCGCAGGGCCGCGCCCGGTACCTCGGTGCCACGAACCCCGCAAATCCTGTTCTTTTCGCTCTGCCAGGCCTCGCCGGCCCGGCGCACACTCGATCAAGCGCGCCCCAACCCGCTGCATCCACCTGGCAAGGCAGAGCCGGCACACTCCTCGCAGCCAACACGAAGAGCGGCCGGCTCTCATCAGACGCTCATCTAGACAGGGTCCTCTAGGCGGGGATCATGGCGATCGTCGCCTGCGAGATCTGGTCGAAGGTGGTGACCACCTTCGCGTCGCCCTGGTAGGCCTGCTGCGCCACGATCATCTTCGCGAACTCGGCCGCGACGTTCACATTCGACGCCTCGACCGAGCCACCCGTGATCGTCCCCCGTCCCCCGGTGCCCGCCACGCCTACAGAAGCCAGCCCTGAGCCGATGGTGCTCTGGTAATCGTTGTTGCCGATGTGCACCAGCCCCTGCAGGTTGGTAAAGCTGGCCAGCGCCACCTGCCCCAGCGCCTGGATGGTTCCACTGGAAAAGGTGCCTTCCACCGTGCCGTCCGACCCGATGTCAAACTTCTGCAGGATGCCGCTCGCGCTTCCGTCGGTCGAGGTCGCCGCCGTCGCGCTCGCAGCCGAGGTCTGCGTGATGGTCGGGTTCCCGGAGGAGTCCAGCAGGTTCCACTTCACCGTCATCGGTGCCGCGCCGTCGGCCAGGTTCGCCGTCCCGGTCGTAATCGCGATGGTTCCCGGCGGCCCGGCAGGCACCGCCGTCGGCGTCGTCTGCGCCACGCTGGTCAGTATGCCGGCAGTGTTGAAGTTCATCGTCCCCGTCGCCAGGGTCGTCGCCCCGGTCGCGCCCGCCGTCAGCTCGGCCGAAGGAATCGTCACCTGGTAGCTCCACGTGTTCGCCGAGGTCTTGGTATACGCCACGCTCAGCGTGTGCTCGGTGCCGAGCGAGTCAAACACCGCAACCGGGCTTGAAAGGCTGGGCGTCGGTACGCTGCTCACCACCGCGCTCGCACCCAGGTTGGCGCTCAGGCTGAAGAGGGTCGACGCCACCGCCGGGATCGTCACGCCGCTGCCCACGTTGATCGGCTGCAACGCAGCCGAGGTCTGCACCACGCCGTTCACCGCCGGGTACCCCATCACCAGGTTCCCGCTCGGGTCCACCATCTGCCCCGCGTTGTTCGTCGTAAAGTCGCCCGCGCGCGTGTAGGAGACGGTTCCGCCCTTGGACTGCACCTCAAAAAAACCCGTGCCCGAAATCGCCATATTCGACGAGATCCCGGTCGAAGTCGTCGCTCCATCGGTGAAGTCCGAGGTCGTCGCAGTTGTCTTTACGCCCAGCCCGGTCTGGATCGGGTCACTGCTGCCGTTCTGCCCCTGCACCCCGGCAAACAGATCAGCGAAGGTTACATTCTGATCCTTGTAGCCATCCGTGCTGATGTTCGCAAGGTTGTTGGAGATGCTCTGCAACTGGTTCTGACTCGCCACCAGGCCTGAAAGTGGTACACCGAAAAAGGACATTATTTCCCTCCGAACATGCTGTTGAAATTGGTGAGATTGAGCGTGGACGCATTGCTCGCGGCCGCTGCGCTCAGGGTCGGGTCAAGCACGGAACCGGAGGAGCCGAGGCCCGTCATCAGCGCCTGCCTCTCTGCAAGCGCCGCCGCCGATCCCGCGCTTCCACTCGCCGCCACCACCCGGCCCGTCGCTCCCAGCGTGGTGCTGGTCGGGTTCACCGCCTGGTTGATCGAGATCAGCTGGTCCAGCTGGTTGAGTGAGATCATCTGCCCTACCATGGCAGTCGAGTCCATGGGGGCCGTCGGGTCCTGATTTTGCAACTCCTTCACCAGCAGGTTAAGAAACGTGGAACCGATGTCGGTGCCACCCGCAGCAGTGGTCCCAGTACCGCTGCCTGTGCCGTTGGTCGCCGCGGCATTGTTTGAGGCAAGCGGCGCTGCTGTCTTCCCCAGCGTGCCTGCATCCGCCTTGGCCGTGCCCAGGCTCGCCTTCTGCCGAAAGATTGGAAGAATCGAATTCGCAACCGCGTTTGCTGCTATCCCCATCACTGACATCCCGTTCCTCCTGTAAGTTCCTTTGCTGCTAGATCCGTACGTCCAGGCGTGTGCTTGCCGTCGCGCCTGCTGACGGTCCCGCGCCTGCCCTGGTCATCCCGCCCCCTGTCACCCGCCCCACCGCCGCCTGCCCTTTGCCCTGTCCTTGTCGCTCCTCGCTGCCGCCCCGCGCCTCCCCTCCCGCAGCCATGCTCTGATCGCGCATCTCAAAGCTCACCCGCAGGCCATAGTCGTTGCTTAACTTCGCCTCCATCGCCGGCAGGTGCAGAGAGAGCGCACGGCCCAGGTCCGCGTGGTCAAACGCGATCTGCGCAGACAGCGCCTGGTGGGTCACCGAGGTGCTGATCGACAGGCTTCCGAACTCGACCGAGTTCATGCCCACCCGCATCTCGGTACCTTGCATCGACTCGAGCACCCGCGCCGAGTTGATCGAGGGCAGCGGCAGCGCTCCGGCCCCATGCGTGTCCTGCCCGATGAAGGCCGCGCCGCCGTCCGGCACCGCCGCCCCCGCAGGCGCGGGGGCTGCGCCCACCTGTGCTGCGTCTCCCGCCTGTGCCCCGGTCGCAGGCGGGGCGACCATCGCCGTGGCAACAGCAGGCGTAGCCTCCTGCGCAGACAGGCTCGCGACCGCCGCAAACTTCCCTCCGGCTGTCCCGCGCGCCAGGCCCTGATCCCCTTCCCCAGGGCGGACGCCCGGCGCGGCGTCTGCCCTGGAGCTGCCGCTCGCTGTGCCGGACTTCTCTCCGGCCGACGCGTCGGTCCCCGGCTTCCCCACTCTCGGGCTGCTGTCTCCCTTGAGCGCCGGCCTGCCCGCCGCCATCTTCGCGGAAGGCGCTCCACCCCCGACCGCCGGCAGCGCCGGCAGCACTGCTGGCAGCACTGCCACGGCCTGGCTCAGGGCGGAGGCGATTGCAGCCGGGTTCGCCCCGCCCATCGCAGCCGGGATCGCAGCCGGGATCGCAGCCGGGATCGTCGCGCCTGCTCCCGTGCTCGGCGCGTCCTTGCCGACGGCTGGTGCGTCTGCGACGCCAGCCGCTGCGCCCCGGACCTCTGCACCCTGACCCGGCTTTGCTGAAGAGGCGTCGACGGCACCAGCACCGGGAACCTTCATCCCATCGCTCCGCTGGCTGATGACTTCTGCAGAGGCGGGCACCGCGCCGCTCCCGGCAGCCCTGCCATCCACCCGCTTGCCTGCCTCCGCAGTCACCCCCGTCGGCGTCAGTGCTTCAAGGCTCGCCGGCAAAGGCGACGCGTCCGCCAGGGAAGCAACCTTGGGGGAAGCAACCGTCAAGGCAGCAGCGTGGCTTGACACCAGCTGCATCGCAGGCCCAAAAGCAGGCCCAAAAGCAGACCCGGACACAGGCCCAAACGTCATCCCAGACGCAGCCCCCTGGGCCGTAGCATCCCCACCCCCAGCCGCATCGCCCTTCGTCGCCGGCAACCCACACGCCGCCAGCGCAGCCGCGTCCGGGGTCACCGCAGCACCCTGCACCGGCGCCATCGCCTCTGACCCCGCCTTCCCCGGCGCTGCCAGCTTTTTCTCTGTCTGGCGACCCGAGGCGGCCGTTCTGCCCTGCGTCTCCGACTGCGACCGCTCGCCGCCCAAAGCGGGTACCCCCTTGAGCGCCTGCGCCATGGCGGAGCTGAACTGCCCGCGCACCGCGACCGGCGCGGCGCCGCCACATGTCGCAGCAGCGATCGCTGGCTGGTTTTGAACGGGCTGGACTGGAAGTCTCACGCCTTCCCTATAGGCACGTCGCCCGCCAAAGCCGCGCAGGCTCCTCGCCCCATCCGCCACCTGCCTTTAAGCCGTCTGTCTTGAATGTTTTAGCAGGACCCAGCCGCACAGCGCCTGCACCCCGGTCCCGGCACCGAACCGGCCCGGGCGGCAAGCGTTGCCGGGCTCGCAGTAGGCAAACCCTGCCTAGCGGCGCCCTCTGCGGGCCAGGAACGTATCATCCTGGATCTTCTGCTCGCGGCGCGCCTGCTCGGCCGTATACCCGGCACGCTGCTCGGCCTCCATCGTGCGCAGCACCTCATGCGCCTGGTGCGCCGCCTGGTAGACGCGCATCTGCTCCTCGCGCCTCCGCCCCACGGACGCCAACTCTTCGACCGTGCGCTGCCGCCGCTCCCGAAGGGCCGCCGCCAGCGCGTAGCAGGACTGTAGCTCGGCCGCCCCCGTACTCGCCTGGAGACTCGTCTCCCTCTGCCGCGCGGCCTCCCCAAGT
The DNA here is from genome assembly GCA_036401435.1 of Acidobacteriaceae bacterium. Lineage (GTDB taxonomy): Bacteria > Acidobacteriota > Terriglobia > Terriglobales > Acidobacteriaceae > EB88. The sequence continues at coordinate 8,870 of DASWUY010000204.1, forward strand.
TGCCGCTCGACGGACTCGAGCGCCATGCGGGTCTGCGCCAGCTGCGCCAGGATCTGCGTCAGCAGCCGCTCCTCGCGCTGCTCGTCGATCTCGCGAAGCCGCAGCACCGCGGCCAAGCTAAAGCGGAACGCCATGCTTCCACCTGTCTTCGGGCCGTGTCTCGGCCATCCACCCGCAGCGACGCATCAGCAGCATGCTTTGAGGGCGCAACCCCGTCACGCCTGCTGGCAGGGCAGGGCGCACAGACGCTCCACTGTCTGCTCAAACGGCGCCACTTCCGCCGCATCCTGCTGCAGAAAGGCCTGCAGCGCCGGCAGGCTCTGGACCGCCTGATCCAGCACCGGGTCAGAGCCCTTCTGGTAGGCGCCGATCCGGATCAGGTCTTCCGAACGGCCGTGGGCCGCGAGCAGCAGCCGCAGCGCGCGCGCCTTGGCCATGTGCGCGCCCGTTGTCACGCTCGGCATCAGCCGGCTTAGGCTATCCAGCACCGAGATGGGTGGATAGTGATT
>DASWUY010000205.1:0-4786 GCA_036401435.1 Acidobacteriaceae bacterium
AACCTGGGCCTGCGCGCTCACAATCCGCCCCTGGTCCGCCAGCACCAGCAGGTACGCGTTGCCCACGCTCAGCACCACCTGGTCGCGCGCGTCCTCAGCAGTCAGCTGTGCGCTGCGCAGGTTGTGCCGGGAAGCCACGTAGTTACGCAGCGCGGCAATGCTCAGGAAGCGCCAGTCCAGCGTCGCTCGAAAATCCTGGTAGGCGTAAGGCCCGATGATGGCCGGAAAACCCGGGATGCGCAGTCCCTGCGCCTGCAGGTCGGTCTCCTGCTCGGTCTGCTGGATCCTGCCGTCGATCGTAGGCAGCAGGCTCTGCAGCTGGCCGAGCTGCGTGGCGCGCGCCGAGAGCTGGTTCTGGCTGGAGAGAATCAGCCCCAGGTTGAACTGCAGCCCGCGCCGGATCGCCTCATCCAGCGACAGCGGGAGCACACCCGGCACCAGCCTGCCATCGCTCACGCTCCCCTGGTAGCTATCTGCTGCCACCTGCTGCTGGCCCACCTGCAGTGGCGTGGGCAGCGTTGTCACCGAGCTGGTGGGTGCGCCAGCCTGCGCGATGGCTACCCCGCTCCAGGCGACCGCCTGCGCCAGCAGCCAGGCAAGCCGCGCTCCTCGCCGCGCCGGCAGCCCGCACCACCGCGGGGGCATGCGCATCACCGCCGCCACTACTGCACTCTTCAGAAAATAGGCCCCGTGCGCAGCTCCCCCACGGTACAGCAAGCCTGTTTCTGCCCTAGCCTTGCCCAAGTACTCTTCCTCTGTTTCTGCGATGGCCGCCCCTCGGCGGCTGATTCGGGTATTGGATGCGGAGGTGGTGCGGGAAAATGCAAAAACGTTGAAGTGCGTCCAGCGCTCGACGCATCGCCCCGAGGGCCGGTGAAACCAGCCCTGCCGCGCACGGCTCTTACCGCCGCGCAAAGCGATGCACCATCACCCGCTGTCTCTTGATTACAGCGCGTCGACGAGCCGCAGTCCCCGGACCTAAAGCGCTGCAGGATGCAGCACAGCGCGCGAATGGGCCAGCGAGTTGGCCAGCGAACACAGCGCCAGCCGATAGGCTTCGCCCACGGCCTGCGCTGTCCATGGCGCCTGCCCTGTATCCCCGGTAGCAGCGTGCAGCGCCTCTCCCGTGGCTGCGTTTCCCTGCCCCATCACCGCACGCTGTACAAAGATGGCGCGCTGCGCGCTGGGCAGCGCGGCAAGCCACGCGCGCAGGTCATGCCGTCCGTCGCTTGCCAGCCATTCCGTCAGCTGTGCATGCGAGATGCCCACCGCGGTCAGGTCCTCATCCTCCACGCACACCGGGTCCGCGTCGGCCCGCGGCACCACGGCAAAGGAGCCAGGATCAGACCTGCGCAGCCGCCTCAGCGCGCCCGCCACCACATTCTGCCGCGCCTGCAACCGGGCCCCGGCAGGGTCCAGGCAAGGATCGATCTCGCTCGCAGCCATCGTCTCTTCCACCAGCCTGACCGCTTCCGCCTCGTCCCCCATCAGCAGGGCCGCCAGCTGGAAGAGCTCTACCGCGGCTCCGTTCACTGCACTTGCGTCGGCACACCCACTCATCCCTTGTTCCTCCAACTCGTATTCCTCATCATAAGCTCTTGCGCTGCGCAACCCGTCAGCCGCCCGGCCTGAGCTTTCCTTGGCTCGGCGACCCAGCCCGCGACGGGTACCCGAAGCGAGCCCCTTTGGGGGGAATTCATCAATTTCAAGCAGCCAGCCTTATGCGCCTCCTTATAGGATGGTCTTTACCCGCGACACACGCCACGGCCCTCTTCCGGCGACTGGCTCCAGACTCCCACAGAGACACGGCCGGAGACCCCGGCACCCGATGACACAGGTCGACGAATCATTCCGGAATCTATTCATCAGCCGCGACTCGTCCTGGCTCAGCTTTAACCGGCGCGTGCTGGAAGAGGCTCAGGACGCCTCCAACCCGGTGCTCGAACGGGTGAAGTTCCTCGCCATCACTGCCAGCAATCTCGATGAGTTCATCGAGGTGCGCATCGCGGGCATGCTGCAGCGCATCGAGGAAGGCTACGGCGAGGCGGGGCAGGACGGCATGACCCCGCAGCAGCTGCTGGACCAGATCACCGCCGACATGCACGACTTTGTCTCCGAGCAGTACCAGTGCTGGAACCAGCAGCTGCATCCGGCGCTTCGTGCCGCCGGCATCCGGGTCCTCGGCTGGGACGAGCTCGATGCCCCAGCCCGCGCCGCTGCCATCGAGTTCTACCAGCGCGAAGTCGACCCGCTGCTCACCCCCATCACCATTGACCCGCGCCACCCCTTCCCCCGCGTGCTCAACAAGGCACTCTGCATCGCGCTGCTGCTGCGGCGCAAGCGCAAGGGCGCTGACGCCGCCGTGCTCGGCGTGGTCACGGTCCCCCGCGCCCTGCCGCGCTTTGTCCGCCTGCCTGGTCCAACCGTCCCCGTCGCGGGCTTTGCCACCGTCGCCGGCATCCGTACAGGCGACGCGCGGGTCGACAAAAGCATCGACGGCACGCTCCAGGCATCCGCCGAGCCCGCGCTCCCTGAGGACTTCATCTTCCTCCACGACCTCATCGAGCACCAAGCCGCGCGCATGTACCGCGGCTACGAGATCATCTCCACCGCCGCCTTCCGCGTCACTCGCAACTCCAACCTCTACTTCGAGGAAGAGGAGTCACGCTCGCTCCTCGAGGCCGTACGCACCGAGCTGCACAACCGGCGCAAGGGCGATGCCGTGCGCCTCGAGATCGAAGAAGACGCCCACCCCGAGATCACCGACCGCCTGCGCTCCAACTTCGAGATCGAGGAGAGCCAGGTCTACCGCACCATCGGGCCCGTCAACCTCTCCCGCCTCATGAACCTCTACGGCGACCTGCAGCGTCCCGATCTGAAGTACCCGCCCTTCCAGGCGCGGGAGCTCCGCCTGCATCGCAAGTCGGAAGACCTCTTCGACGAGCTCCGCCACCATGACATCCTGCTCCATCATCCCTACGACTCCTACGACGCCGTGGTCGGCTTTATTGAGTCGGCGGCCGCCGACCCCGACGTCATCTCGATGAAGCAGACCCTCTACCGCACCAGCGACAACTCGCCCATCTTCCGCGCACTCACTGAGGCCGCTCAGTCCAAGGAAGTCACGGTAGTGGTCGAGCTAACGGCGCGCTTTGACGAGGCTTCGAACATTCGCTGGGCGCGCAATCTTGAAGACGCCGGCGTGCAGGTCTTCCATGGCATCGTCGGCCTCAAGACGCACTGCAAGCTGGCCCTGCTCGTGCGGCGCGACCCGGATGGGGAGATTCGCCGCTACGCCCACCTCGGCACCGGCAACTACAACCCCATCACCTCGCGCTTCTACACCGACATCAGCTTCCTCACCTCGGACCCCGCCATCACAGCGAGCGTGCACTCGGTCTTCAACTACCTCACCGCGCACTCGGAGTCAGACGACTACCTTCCCCTGCTGGTGGCGCCGCTCACCCTTGCTGAAAGCACCATCCGCATGATTCAGCGCGAGACCGAGCACGCCCGCGCCGGCAGGCCCTCCCGCATCATCGCCAAGATGAACTCCCTGCTCGAACAGAGCGTGATCGAGGCGCTCTACGACGCATCCCAGGCCGGCGTCGAGATCGACCTCATCATCCGCGGCATCTGCTCCCTGCGCCCCGGCCTGCGCGGCCTAAGCGAGCGCATCCGGGTGCGCTCCATCATCGGCCGCTACCTTGAGCACAGCCGCATCTTCTTCTTCGCCAACGGCGGCGCGGAGGAGGTCTACTGCGGCAGCGCCGACTGGATGCCGCGCAACCTCTTCGAGCGCTGCGAAGTGGTCTTCCCCATCAAGGACCCGGGACTGCGCAACCGCGTGCGCCATGAAATCCTGGGCGCGCAGCTCGCGGACACCGTCAAGACGCGCCTGCTGCGGCCCGATGGCACCTACGGCAAGCTGAACGCGACCCTGGAGGGCAGCCAGCTGCCCGCCTTCAGCTCGCAGGAGTTTCTGATGGCGGTGGCCGAGGGCAAGGCCGTTGCCGCCGACATCCCGCCCATACCGGAGATCGGCCCGCCCGCCGCGGACCCCGCCCCAGAACCTGCACCCAGCAAACCCAAGCGCGTCCGGCGCCCCCGCGCGGCCGAGCCGGTCCTCTCCTGAACTCTCCCCGCTTGCCGTCCGCCTTTTGTGATGCCGCGGCAAGGCAGTGCTTGCTTCCCGGCCCGGCTATCTCTATCCTCACCCTTGCAGTCATGCTCCAGCCATGCCGGCACCTGCCCTTCTCCCCCTGATCCGGACAAGGGCGCCCGACACTCTATGCGCGTACTGATCACCGGCGCCGCCGGTTTCCTGGGCTCTCACCTCACCGATGCCATGCTGGCCGAAGGCCACTCCGTTCTCGGCGTCGACAACCTCTCCACCGGCAGCCTGGCCAACCTTCAACACCTGCAGCACGAGTCCCGCTTCGCCTTTGAAAAGCAGGACATCTGCCTGCCCTTTGACCCCGGCGCGGTCGACTACGTCTTCAACTTCGCCTCGCCCGCTAGCCCCGTCGACTACCACCGCCTCGGCATCGAGACGCTCCTGGTCGGCTCCTCCGGCACCCGCAACACCCTTGAGATCGCCAAGCGCTACAACGCCGGCTTCCTCCACGCCTCCACCTCCGAGTGCTACGGCGACCCGCTCGTCCATCCGCAGTCAGAGGACTACTGGGGCAACGTCAACCCCATTGGCCCGCGCTCGGTCTACGACGAAGCCAAGCGCTTTTCTGAAGCGCTCGTCACCGCCTACCACCGCTACCACAAGGTAAAC
>DASWUY010000206.1:0-3776 GCA_036401435.1 Acidobacteriaceae bacterium
GCAAGCGACCGGCGGTACCGGGCCAGCACCCGGTAGTAGTCCACCATCTGGCTGGAGACAGCCTGCTCCGGCTGGCCGTAGGCACCATAGGAGGTCTTCTGCACAGAAGGACCACGCCCCACCACTGGCGACAGCCGCCCGCCGGCCAGCGCCGGGCCCTGCTCGTGTTCAAATCCTCGGTTCACGGCGTCTTCCTCTTGTTCGCTTTGAAGTGCTGTCGTGTTGCGCCGCCAGCGGGCAGCGCCTGCTCTGTCCCGATCCGGCCGGGGAGATCAGTGCGCATAGATCGCCACCCCGGTCGCTGCCTGCAGCACCGCCTCGGCGAGGCGACGCGAAGAGGACTTCACCGCGCTGTTGGGGATGAAGAGCACATCATTCGCATACAGCTTCTGGTCCGGCGCCTTGCCGGCGAGCACCGCCTGGATGTTGACCGGAAGCTCAAGCGGCTTGCCTTCAGTGGTGGCGCTGGGGCGGATGATCTTTGCGTCCTTCGACGCTGCATCCTTGTCCAGACCCTCGGCCAGCGAGATGGCTTGCAGCAGCGACATGGTCTCGTGCTGCGAGAGCGGAAAGCCTCCCGATCGCTTCACGTTGCCGACCACGTAAATGATGTCCGCCTTGGGGATGGCGATCACATCCTCGGGCTGCACCTCGATATTCTCGGCCGGGTTCTTTGCGCCCAGCAGCCCATCGAGCGACAGTCGCGCCGTGCTGAAGCTACGCGACTCATCCTCCCGGGCGCCCGGCAGGGGCAGCACACCCCACCGCGCATCGCGCGTCAGGATGACCACCGACCCTGCGTCCTGCCGCAGCCCGCCGGCGAGTGAGATCACCTCGATCAGGCGTTTCGGACCCTCGAGCTGGTGGACGCCAGGACTGTTCACGGCGCCAATGATCGACACCGGCCGGCTCTGGTTCTCGACCAGGTTGATGGTGATCGCCGGCGCGTCGATGTACTTCGACAGCCTCTCCGCCATGGCCGCCTTCAGCTGATCCACGGTCAGGCCGCTCGCCTGCAGACGGCCCGCCATGGGCAGGTCGATATACCCGTTGGGATCGATCTTCAGAGGCTTCTCCGAGATCTCCTCCATGTCTTCCACGTGGCAGACGATCCGGTCGCCGGGCCCAAGCTTGTACTCATGGCCGGCCGGGCCTGACTGCGCAACCGCGGCCGCTGCCGCGAGCCAGCAGAGAGCCACCGAGCAGGTACGGCTTGTCAGAAAGCGTTTCCACTTCATGGTTAACCTGTGTGATTTTCGAGTTGCCGCCGCTCCAAGTCACGTTCTCGCGTGAGAGGAAGAAAAACTGTTGCACCGCAAAGGTGGCTCTGGAAGCAGTACCGGGTGTATGTCAGTTGCGCGACTCAAAAGTCGCAAAGGGGGACTGAGAGTCTCAGTAGTATCAACGGACCAGCCAGCCAGACAGATTGCAGGAAATAAACTAGTTTTTGTCGGATGGAGGTAACTCGTCCAGAGGCTGCGCAAGTTACCCCTGTTAAGCCATGCTAGTAACCTAGCTTGGGAGTGACCTATCTGTCACTTAGCTCACACTTACAGGGCCCCTTCGCGGTGAATCTAGCAACTGCGATGCTCAGATCACGTCTGGCAGCGGCGCGAACAGCGCGCTCCGCTCACGAAAAGGCGCACTTAAGCCTTTCTTACAGCGCGTCCTCATACCTGAATTCTAAAGTCAGTATTCACGCCATCAATAGTCGATATCTTTGGCTCCTAAGATGGAAGTTGCTAACAACGTGATCCAAGGAAAGCTCATGCTCGTTCTTCCATCAGCGGATGCTCGTCGTGAAGAGGCGTCGTTGTACTCTGAAGGGGCGCTGCACCGCAGGGCATCCAATCGACAGATCGACTCATCGATGTCGACTCAACCAGGGAGCAGGAATGAAGAGGGCGCTGATCACCGGCGTGACAGGGCAGGACGGAGCTTACCTGGCCGAGTTTCTCCTCCAGAAGGGCTACGAGGTGCATGGCATCAAGCGCCGTACCTCGCTGCTCAATACGGCCCGCATCGACCCGATCTACAAGGACCCGCACGAGCTTGACCGCAGGTTCTTCCTGCACTACGGCGACATGACGGACGCCGCCAGCCTGATCCACATCGTGCAGCAGGTCCAGCCGGAGGAGATCTACAACCTCGCCGCGCAAAGTCATGTAAAGGTCTCGTTTGAGCAGCCCGAGTACACGGCGAACACGGACGCCCTCGGCGTACTCCGGCTGCTCGAGGCGATCCGCATCCTCGGCATGGAGAGGAAGACGCGCTTCTACCAGGCGTCTACCTCGGAGCTCTATGGCCTCGTGCAGGAGTCGCCCCAGCGCGAGAGCACGCCCTTCTATCCGCGGTCGCCCTACGCGGTGGCCAAGCTCTACGGCTACTGGATCGTCGTCAACTATCGCGAGGCCTACGGCATGTACGCTTGCAATGGCGTCCTGTTCAACCATGAGTCTCCGCTGCGTGGCGAGACCTTCGTGACCAGGAAGATCACCCGCGGACTGGCGCGCATCCAGGCGGGCCTCGACACCAGCCTCTATCTGGGCAACCTCGATGCGCTGCGCGACTGGGGCCATGCGCGGGACTACATCGAGATGCAGTGGCTGATGCTGCAGCAAGCCCTGCCTCGCGACTACGTGATCGCGACCGGCGAGCAGCACAGCGTGCGCGAGTTTGTCACCCTCGCTGCCGCGTGCCTGGGCATGCAGCTCACCTGGACCGGCGAGGGCATTGAGGAGACGGCGGTCGACGAAAAAGGCAATGTCGTCGTCGGCGTCGATCCGCGCTACTTCCGCCCCACCGAGGTCCGGACCCTGCTGGGCGACGCGAGCAAGGCGCGGCGCGACCTGGGCTGGACGCCGCGCACCACCTTCAAGGAACTCGTAACAGAGATGGTCGCTGCCGACCTTGAAGCAGCCCGGCGAGAGGCCCTGGTACGCGATCACGGCTACACCGTGCATGAGGTTCATGAGAGCTAACCACGCCATGGCAGATCAGGATCCCGGCCGCCCGGCGGACCCCATCGCCGGCTCCATCTATGTCGCCGGGCACGGCGGCCTGGTTGGCTCCTCGGTCACCCGGCTGCTGGCCAGGCGTGGCTATCACCACATCATCACCCGCTCCCGCGCTGAGCTTGACCTGACCGACGCAGCCGCCGTAGACGCCTTTTTCGCCGAGGCCAGGCCCACCCATGTCATCCTAGCCGCGGCCCGCGTGGGCGGCATCCTCGCGAACAGCACCTACCCGGCAGATTTCCTCCGCGACAACCTTAATATCCAGAACCATGTCATCGAGGCCAGCCGCCGCGCGCAGGTGCGCCGCCTGCTCTTCCTCGGCTCCAGCTGCATCTATCCACGGCTCGCTCCCCAGCCCATCGAGGAGAGCTCCCTGCTCACCGGCCCGCTCGAGCCGACGAACCGGCCCTATGCCTTGGCCAAGATCGCCGGCATCGAGATGTGCTGGAGCTACAACCGGCAGTACGGCACCCGATACGTAGCCGCCATGCCTACCAATCTCTACGGCCCGGGAGACAACTTTGACCCCCAGACCTCGCACGTGCTGCCCGCCCTGATCCGGAAAGTGGTGGAGGCCAGGCTTGCCGGCCGCAGGCAGGTGACGGTGTGGGGCACAGGCATGCCGCGCCGCGAACTGCTGTATGTAGACGACCTGGCAGCCGCCCTGGTCCACCTGCTCGAACTGGACGAGGAGCGCTACGGCTCGCTGCTCAACGATGCGGAGCCACCGCTGATCAACATCGGCACCGGCGAAGATCT
>DASWUY010000207.1:0-3537 GCA_036401435.1 Acidobacteriaceae bacterium
GCCGCCGAGCCCTCCGGGTGCACATGCGCAAACACCGTCCCATCCGTCTTAAGAAACGCCGCATGCCCCGCCATCCCCAGGTAAGGACGCATATGCGCCGGCGCCCGGCCCTCCGGGTCCAGCATCGTGAACCGGAACGCATACGCCCGGTCCGCGATCAGCGTCGCCGGCTTCTCCCACACCATCCGGTAGCCATCCGGCAGCCGGTAGTTTGTCCCCAGCTCCCCGGCCGAGAGCGGCGCCGGGCTCCCCGCCGCGTCCAGCTCTGACAGCGGCACCCCGCGCAGGCCGGCCGGCAGCTCGAGCGAGGTCACGAGCGTCTCCGGAAACCCATTCGCATGCACTACGTCGCCATACAGCGTGTATCGCCCCGCTGGCATCGTCGGCAGCGCCAGGTCAAACTCTCCCGCGCGCGTAAACCGCGGGTGCAGGTGGAAGACCTGGTCCATCTCCGGCTCCCGCACCGCGTACAGATGCATCGGCTGCCCATGGTCCAGGATGAAGTCGGCATTGGACCGCGACTGCTCCGGCCGCGCCGAGTCATGCGCGCTCACCAGCAGCTGCAGCTGGCCGCCCGCCATCCGCGTCTTGACCGCGAGCGGCTGGTACACCGCGCCCGCGTAGCTCGCCGCCTCCACGTTCCACCACTTGTCGCCCGCCCACACCATCAGCAGCAGCACCGCCACCGTCACCGCGCTCACCACCAGGCCCTTGCGCCGCAGCGCCGGCGTCGGCTCCTCGCCCGGCCGCAGCTTGCCCTCGCGCACCGCCGCGCCCAGTATCCCGCCCATGCCCAGGATCAGGATCAGGCCACACACCGCCAGCGTCCCCCCGAACGCCCGCTGCATCTTCAGCGTGCGCAGCGCCAGCGCCGGCACCGGCACCCCCACCCGGTAGGCTCCCGCCGCGCTCTTCACATCCAGCCGCACCTGCATCGACCCGGCCATCATCATCCACACGCTGCCCGTGTAGAAGTTTGCATCCACCGCCGAGCGCTTCATCGCGTCCGGCGCGGGCGCATGCTCGGCTCCCTCGCCGGTCAGCGCCATCGGCGTCACCGCCATCGCCTCCACCGGCTGCCCTGACACCCGTACCTCGACCTCGGCCACCCCGGGAATCACCACCGGCGGCCGCACCGTCACAAACAGCTTCGACGGCCCCGCTGTCGCCTCCTCAAACACGTCCTTGCTGCCCACGTGCGCCCGCGCCGCCGCAGGCATCAGGGCCAACGCCAACAGCAGCGACGCCCATAGCCACCTGCGGCTCATCGCTGTACCTCCCGCATCCATCGCCCCACCGCCAGCCCCGGCCAGCTCGCGCACACCGCCATCGCCGCCGCCACCAGCAGCCCATGCGCCAGCGGCCATCCGCTCTGTGACCCCGCCAGGTGTGGCGCGCGATCCGCCACGTGCGTCGCATACCCCACATACAAGGTGCCAAAGAATCGATTCGCCGCCCACTTCGATACCAGGAAGTTCGCAAAAGGCCACTCCGCCGCCACCAGCGCCGCGGTAAACAGCAGCCCCGAGAGCACCCCGCGCAGCCACAGCCTCATCCCGCCCGCATGCCGCCACCACAGGTCCAGCACCATGGCCGGCACCACCAGCAGGATCGGAAACTCCGCCGGGATCAGGTGCGTCACCGGCGTATACACCGGCCCCAGCTTGGGCGTCGCTGCAAACAGAGGCAGTATCTGGATCGCCGCGATCCGGATGGCCGAGTACACGCCCACCGCCGCCGTCGCTCCCCAGCCGCTCCGCGCCGCGCTGCCCAGCACGGCCAGCACAAACGGCGCAAATGCCGCCAGCGTCTTGTAGGGCCCCGCATTGTGCAGCTGCCATATCTCCGTGCGCTGCTCGAAGATGATCATGTACATCATCAGGTTCAGCCCGCCCAGGTACAGGAACAGCCCCTCCACCCAGCCCAGGCCCGCGCCGCCCACCCCCGCCGCCTGGTTCATCGCCCCCGCCGCCACCAGCAGGAAGCCTGAAGCGATCATCGCCAGCCCGAAAAACAGCAAGATGTGCGGCGGGCTCAGCACCTCCACGTCCAGCCCGTAGGCCGAGTGCCACCAGTCGTCAAACGGCGCCGAGACAAGCATCGCCAGCCCGCCCCATGCCGCCACAAACGCCCCCAGCGGCGCCCGCAAGCCGAAGATCCCCACCGCCCGCGTCCGCCTTTCGGCAGCCCGGCCCCGCCCGCCGAAGGTCGTGCTCAGGACGAGGTATCCGCTCACCACCGCCGTGATCACGCCGCACAGGTAGATCAGCATGTGCGCCGGCGTCCAGAACCTGTCCCTCCCGATGGAGCTATGCCAGGCAATGTCCCACTCCAGCCCCACGATGGACAGGGTGACTGCCAGCGCGCCTCCCCATATCTCCCACGGAACGGCAGACGCACCCCGCCGGCCGGCGAGCGAACCGGGGCCGGAAGGCAGCGAACCGGCGCCGGCAGCACGCCCGGGCGCAGCCGGGCTGCTCGTCGACTTCGCGGCCAGCGTCATTGAGAGGTTCCTCCCCCGCTTCCACCGTACGGTACGCTCACCGCCTCACGCCTGGATGTTGCCCCGCGCCAGCGGCGCCCTACTGCGGCTTCGCCCCTCCGCTGGTGCCAGGTGCCGCGGCCGGCGCCGGCGGTGTCGCCGACGCACTGATCAGTTCAATATCAAAGATCAGGTCGCTCTTCTCCGGAATCACCGGCGGCCGCCCCGCCTCGCCATACGCCAGCTGGTAGGGGATGAAGAGGCGCCGCTTGCCCCCCACATGCATCCCCGCAAACCCCTGGTCCCAGCCCGTGATCACCCGGTGCATCCCCTGCGGAAACGTAAACGGCTCTCCCCGGTCCACCGACGAATCGAACTTGTTCCCACTCGACGCCAGCCACCCCGTGTAGTGCACCGTGATGAACTGCCCCGGCTCCGGTACCGCCCCCGTCCCCGGCGTGATGTCCACGTACCGCAGCGCAAACGCCGTCTCCAGCTTGCCCGGCGCCGGCGGCACGCCCGGCGGTAACGCCGGCCCCTGCTCTGCTGCCTTGGCCTTCGCCGCCGCGGCGCGCGCCCGGCTGGCCGCCGTCCCGGTCGTACTCCGTGTGTGCCGCGGGGTCGAGCCGGCCCCTGTCGTCGAGGAAGTCGAGGAAGAAGTCTGGGCCTGCAGGCTGAGCGTTCCAGCCAGCACCGTAAGCGCAAGCAACGAAACAACGTTCAAGAGTGTGTCTCCTTGCACACCATAGTACGAGCCAGCCCCTCCCAGCGCCGCCGACCCTCCTGCTTTCTGCCCCTCCCGCGCACTTTCGTCAGCCCGGCGGTCCCTTTCCGGCACGCCGCCTCACCCCAGCCCCCGCAGCGCCAGCCCATGCGCCACCGACGTAAACGCCTCCCCCGTCCGCACCCGCTCCTCCCCAAACCGCGTGCTGAAGATGCGCCGCACCGCCGGCACAAACGAGCTCCCCCCGGTCAGAAAGACCCGGTCCACCGACCCCGGCGCCACGCCCGTCTCCTTGAACAGGCTGTCCACCGCGCCTTCAATCGCCCTCCGT
>DASWUY010000208.1:0-6123 GCA_036401435.1 Acidobacteriaceae bacterium
TGCCGGCCGCCGCTCGGGATCACGGTGCGCTCAAACGGCACGCCCACGGTGGCCGGCGTCTGAGGCCCGTTAGGGCCGGTCGATAGAGCGATCTCGCGGAAGAAGTAGCGAGCCAGCGCGTTCCCGGCCAGGTACACTCCGTAGCCGAGGCACGCTGCCAGCAGGAGCAGCTTGGTCCAGCGGCGCAGCACGGGATAGGCGGGTCCGGCCATGGCTCTAACCATATCTGACCGACAGAGCGGACCGGGCGCGCCCCCGCCGCAGGGAGGTAAAGCGGTTCTCCATCGGCGCAGGGTAGCCGGCCGGCAGCGCCCGGCGACTCCTCGACCCCGCGGGCAGCGAGTGCTGGTATCCTGATCCATGAATTGGCAGGGAATGGGCAGGACCGACGTACCGAGGTCTTGGCCGCGAAGCTGTTCTTCCATGCGGAGCCGGTCTTCCATGTAAGGAAGAGCCCGGGCCGGATGTCGGGACTGGCGGCCCGCGCCACGCCGTCTCGTGATCAGAAAAGGATATTGCTTTGACGTTGCCGTTTGGATTCATCGCCCTGTCAGCCCTCGGGCCAGGCCTTCCGGGGCTGCCGCCGGGCGTAACCTCGCTTCTGCCGTTCGTGCTCATCCCGGTGGTGTTCTACTTCCTGCTGATGCGGCCTAACCAGAAGAAGCAGCAGGTCTGGCAGCAGATGCTCTCAAGCCTGAAGCCAGGCGACCGGGTCACGACCACCGGAGGCATCCGCGGGACGATTACGGCCCTGCGAGACGATGCGCTCTACCTGCGGGTGGCGCCGGACGGGGTCAAGCTAGAAGTGGTCAAGAGCGCCATTGCTTCGGTCACTACCGAAGAAGGGGAGAAGTAGGTTGCGGCAGAATCTTCGAACCAGGGCCCTGCTGATCGTGGCCGTCCTGCTGGTGTTTGTCTATGGCATCTTCGGCATCCCGGGAGGGCTCTCCGGGCGCGCGCTCAAGGAGGCGTTGACCCGCCGCATCAGCCTGGGGCTGGACCTGAAGGGTGGCACCCACCTGATCCTGCAGGTGATGGTGGATGAGGCGATCAGCGCGACCACCGACGCAGACATGATCCACATGCAGACCGATCTGCAGACGAACGGGATCACGGCGACGGCGGCCAAGCCGGACGCAACCCGGCCGACCATGATCGCGGTCACCGGCCTGCCTGCAGCCAGCTTCTCAAATGCACGCAGCGTGCTCTCCAACCGCTACGGCGCGCAGTACGACGTGGCCAGCGCGAACGGCGGGCTGACTCTGACCATGAAGCCCAGCGCGGTCTCCGAGATGAAGGCCAACACCGTGGCGCAGGCCATCGACGTCATCCGCACGCGGGTCGACACGCTGGGCGTTTCCGAGCCCGTCATCCAGGAGTACAACGTCGGCTCGGACCAGATCCTGGTCGAGTTGCCGGGGATCGACGATCCATCCCGCGTCAAGGACGTCATCCAGTCCACCGCGCGGCTTGAGATTCATGCGGTGACAGGCGGCCCCTTCCCGGACGAGGCAGCGGCACTGGCTTCGCTGGGAGGCGTGGTGCCCTATGACACGGAACTGGTGCACGCCTCGCCGGGCGCCGCCTCCGCCAGCTCCGCCGACCAGGTCTATGCGCTCAAGAAGACGGCCGAGGTGGCCGGCACCGACATTCGCGACGCCCAGGCGGGCGTGAACCAGAACACCAGCGAGCCGCAGGTGACCTTCTACCTGACCACCGCCGCGGGCAATCACTTCGCCGACTTTACCGCGGCCAACAAGGGCAAGGGCCTGGCCGTGGTGCTCGACAACCGGATTCGCGAGGTGGCCACCATCCATGACCAGATCCGCGACCAGGGGACCATCTCTGGCGGATCGATGGATGCGCAAGGGGCCAAGGATCTCTCCATGCTGCTGCGCACCGGCGCCCTGCCGGCCTCCATCCACTACCTGCAGGAGAGCTCGGTCGGTCCCTCGCTCGGTGCAGACTCCATCCGCTCGGGCGTGCTGGCGTCGGTGGTGGGCATGCTCGCCGTCATGGCCTTCATGCTCTTCTACTACCGCGGCGCAGGCATCAATGCGGACTTGGCCCTGTTCCTCAACCTGGTCATCCTGCTCGGCTTTATGGGCTACTCGCATGCTGTGCTCACGCTGCCTGGCATCGCCGGCGTGATCCTGACCATCGGCATGGGCGTGGACTCGAACGTGCTGATCTTCGAGCGCATCCGGGAAGAGCGGCGCGCGGGCAAGAGCGCGGGCGCCGCGGTCGACCAGGGCTTCGCCCATGCCTGGACGACCATTATCGATACCCACGTCACGACCATCGTGTCTGCAGCCATCCTCTTCCTCTTCGGGTCAGGACCGGTGAAGGGATTTGCGATCACGCTCACCTTCGGGCTGCTCGCGAATATCTTTACGGCGGTGTTTGTCTCGCGAACCATCTTTGACGCAAACCTGAGCCGTCGTGCTCCGGGCAACAACGCCTTTGGGCGCATCGCGGCCGCGGGTGCCGAGCGCGACGGGCTTTCCATATGAGCGAGCCGCGCACGGCCAGGCGGGGCGCAAGCGATACGCTACGGCGGCAGTTACGAAATCCAAGAACCGGTTAGGCGGGCACGTACGTGGAACTGTTTCATGATGCCAGGATCGACTGGCTGGGCAAGAAGTGGTACTTCCTCGGGTTCTCGCTGATCTTCAGCGTTGCGGGCTTGTTGTCGCTGCTGTTCTGGCACCACCTGCCCCTCGACGTGGATTTCCGCGGTGGCACGGTGGTCCGCATCCGCTTTGACCGCCAGCCTAACATCGACCGCATCCGCTCGGCCGTCGATCGTGCCGGCATCCGGGGTGCGCATGTCCAGCTCTTCAACGGGCAGACGGCGCGCAACGAGGTGCTGATCACGCTGCCGCAGTCGGCTACCAGCGAAGCGGCACTCGACCAGGGCCGCGCCGAGATCGTCCAGACGCTCGAGCGGAACGATTCGACCGACCTCGCAGGAGCGGCCGCGGGCAAGCTGGACCTCGACAACGCGGGCCGCGGCACGCTGAGCGCGTTCCTCGAGCAGCAGGACCCCGAGCACCTGAGCGCGGGCGGCGCCACCGCAGCCGACGCCGTCAACGCGAAATACCTTGAGCAGGCCACCGCCATCCTCTCCTATCGCGACCAGCAGCACGGCGGGCTGATCGACTCCATCGACCGGCTGGGCACGGTTGCCGATCCGGCCGTGGTTGCCGCGCTCCAGCAGGGTGCCTATCTCTCAGGCTTTACCGTACGCGATGTCGAGATCGTCGGGCCGCAGGTCGGGGCGCAACTGCGCAAGCAGGCGCTGCTCGCCACCCTCTACTCGCTCGCCGGCATGCTCGTGTACCTGTGGTTCCGCTTTGAGCTGATCTATGGCGTGGCCGCCGTAGTCGCCGTCTTTCACGACACGCTGATTACCGTTGGCGCCTTTTCGCTGACCAACCAGGAGATCTCGCTCACTGTCATCGCCGCCATCCTGACCCTGATCGGCTACTCCATGAACGACACGATTGTGGTCTTCGATCGCATTCGTGAGAACCTGCGGCTGGCCCGGCGCGAGTCGCTGCCCGACGTTGTCAACCGCTCCATCAACCAGACCCTGAGCCGGACGGTGCTCACCTCCGGGCTCACCTTCCTCACCGTGCTGTCGCTCTACGTCTTCGGGGGCGAGGTGTTGCACGGCTTCTCGTTCGCGCTGGTGGTCGGCATCCTGATCGGGACGTACTCGTCGATCGCCGTCGCCGCGCCCATGCTGGTCGCCTGGCAGCAGTCGCGCGCCCAGCGCACCACGCGCACCACGCCGCTGGCTGCCCCCCGCACCCGCGTTCGCACCTGACCCCGCCCGGCGCAGGGTGCGCTCCCTGCCGGCGGGCTCCCAAGGGTCAGGGCTCGTCCAGTTCCGGGGTATACTCCGCGCACCGTCTGTTTGCCTGGAGTGCCGACCCATGCCCTTTGCCCGCCTTCTCGCTTCGCCCCTCCTGCTGCTCTTCGCCGCGACCGCCCTGGCGGCGCCCGCTGCCGACCCTCGCCTGGGGTCGAGCTACCGCTTTGAAGCGGGTGGTTGGACCTACGTCCACCTGGCCGGAAGCCCTGAGCAAATCGGCTATGAGCATGGCTATCTGCTGGCCCAGGAGATCGAGGACAATGTCCGCATCTACCAGGTCGAGGCCCCCAACCTCTACGAGAAGCCCTGGACCTACTTCCGCCACGCCGGCCGCCAGGTGCTGTGGCCGCACATCAACGCCGAGTACCAGGCCGAGCTGAAGGGCATGGCCGCCGGCCTGCAGGCGCACGGCGCAAAGATCGACCTGTGGGACCTGGTGGCGCTGAACGGCAACGAGGAGCTGACCGGCTACTACCTGCCCTGGGAGAATGCCCGGGAGAAGAGGCCCAGCCCCCCGGCGGCCGTGGCTCCGGGCAAGTGCAGCGCCTTTCTCGCGACAGGCTCGGCCACCCGCGACGGCAGGATCGTGATGGCGCACAGCAACTGGTCCAACTACGCCGAGGGCGAACACTGGACGGTCATCTTCGACATTGCGCCATCGGCCGGCAACCGGATGCTGATGGATGGGTCGCCAGGGATGATTGCGAGCCAGGACGACTTTGGCGTAAACGCCGCCGGGCTGATGATTACTGAGACCACTCTGCCCATGGCGGCAGGCTTTGACCCCGAGGGGGTGCCGGAGTTTGTGCGCTCGCGCCAGGCGATGCAGTATGCCGGGTCCATCGACGAGTACGCGGCCATCATGCGCCGCGGCAACAATGGCGGCTATGCCAACTCGTGGCTCATCGGCGACCGCAAGACCGGGGAGATCGCGTACCTGGAGCTGGGGCTTCGTCATACGCCGCTGGCCCGGAAGAAGGATGGCTACTTCGTCTCGTCCAACTTTGCCGCTGACCCGGAGCTGGTGCGGGAGGATACGCCGGGCTTTGATCCGAACGACCTGCGCAGCTCCATGAATGCGCGGCACGTGCGCGCGGAGGAGTTTTTGAAGGAGCACAAGGGCCAGATGGATACAGCGCTTGCCGAGGCCTTTCTCGCCGATCACTACGACAGCTACGAGAAGAGGGTGGAGGTAGGCAAGCGCAGTCTCTGCGGGCATGAGGAGCGCTCGAGCGAGGGTGAGCCGGTGTGGGGCAGCAAGCCCTTCTCGCCAAGCGGCGCAGTCACAGGCAAGGTGATGGACGCGGCCATGGCGGAGAAGCTGAGCTTTGTGGCGCGTGCCGGGCACCCCTGCGGCGAGGACTTCCTGGCTGCGCCCTTCCTGGCCGCGCATCCTGAGTTTGCCTGGCAGAAGCCGATCCTGGGGGACATGAAGGCGGGTCCTTGGACTGCCTTCCACGCGGGCGAAGCCGCACCGGCCGCGGCGCAGAGCTTACGTTCGGGCCATGGGGCAACCAGCGGGGGCATGGCAGCGTCTCTTGAATCCACGACGCCTGAATAATTGGAGATCACTGGAGCCGGGGGCGATCGGGAGCAGGCTGCCGTGGGTGTGCAGCTATGCATGCAGTGTGATAACACTTGTCTTCGCGCCGGGCCTCTGCGCAGCACGGTGGCCGGCGGCGATGAGCAGCAAAGGGCCAGGCGCAGCGGGAACCTTTCACCACGCGGCGGTGTCTACCGTACCAAGAGTGTTTCTCTTCTGTTGAGGTAGGGCCATGTTTGAAGACGCCATGATGGAATCCGGTGGCAGGATCAAGACCAAGAGCAAGTACTACACCATCATCGGAGTGCTGTTGAACGGCTCGGTGCTGGCGGCTCTGGTGCTCGTACCCCTGCTGTACCCTGAGGCGCTTCCCAAGAGCGCCATGACCACGATGCTGGTGGCGCCTCCGCCTCCACCACCCCCGCCGCCGCCGCCCCCGCCGCCGGTGCCGATGAAGATCATCAAGGTAGTGCCGCAGATGAACGAGATGACGGCGCCTACCAAGATTCCGAAGGTCATCAAGATGACCAAGGAAGACGTGCAGCCCCCGCCGCCGAGTCCGGGCGTGGCCGGCATGGAAGGCATGGCCGGCGGCAGCGCCGGTGGCGCCATGGGCGGCATCCTGGGCGGCATGGGCACCGGTACGGCGCCGGTCGTCAAGGCGGCTCCGCCAAAGAAGGTGAACGTCTCCCAGGGGGTC
>DASWUY010000209.1:0-2469 GCA_036401435.1 Acidobacteriaceae bacterium
CACGGCTTGACCAGCATGACTTTTTCTACGCCGGCGAATCCGGCAATCGCCGCATGTACCTCGTCCGCCGCGGCCGCATCGCCTGGTCCTACGATGACCCGGGCGGCAAGGGCGAGATCAGCGACGCCATCCTGCTCGGCAACGGAAACATTCTCTTCGCGCACCAGTTCGGCGTGACCGAGATCGCCGCGGACAAGCACGTGCTGTGGCACTACGATGCCCCGGCCGGCACGGAGATCCACACCGCTGTTCCGATCGGTGAGGACCGCGTCCTGTTTCTCCAGAACGGCGACCCGGCGCTGCTGAAGGTCGTCAACCTGCGCACTGGCATCACCGAAAAAGAACTCAAGCTAACGGTCGGCAACCCCGGCATCGTGCACCCCCAGTTGCGCCATGCGCGCCTAACCGCTGCCGGTACGCTGCTGGTCGCGCATATGGATCGAAACAGGGTCTCGGAGTACGACGAGAAGGGGGTGGAGCTGTGGTCCTTTCCCGCTGAAAGCCCCTGGGGCGTCACGCCGCTGGCCAACGGCAATGTCCTGATCACCGACCGGGTCGGCGTGCGCGAGGTGACGCACCAGGGCGACACCGTCTGGGCCTGGACCCCCGCGCAGGCGCCCGGCTACCCCATCAAGAGCCTGCAGCAGGCCTGGCGCCTGCCGAGCGGCAACACGGTCGTCAACAACTGGCAGAGCCCTGGGCCGCAGGCTCCCTCACCCCTGCAGGCGCTCGAGCTTACCCCGTCCGGATCGGTGGTGTGGATGCTTCGCTCCTGGTCCGCGCCGGCGGACCTCGGCCCCGCCACCACGCTCCAGTTTCTCGGCGACGACGCCACCCCGCTCTACACCCGGTTCGGAAGCCTGCACTAGCCCGCGGCCCTTACTTGAAAGTGATGCGAAACGCTGCCGCATACTTTGAGGGGCTCTGCTTGGGCAGCCTCAGGTGCAGTCCGTCGGCCTTCTGCTCAAACGGGACCTCCGCGGAAGATCCCAGCAGGCGCACGCTCTTCACCGCGCCCATGCCCTCTGAGCTCACCGAGTGCACGACCGCCTCTTCGCCCTGCGGCCAGCCCAGCTCGATGGCGTAGAGCGTGCGGCCCTTGGTGGTAAAGCGGAAGTCATGCTCCGTGTAGCGGTCCGTGTCTGCGTCGTGGAAAGCCCCGGCATGGACGCGCGTCGGTCCCTCTCCAAACACCGTCCAGGGACGCGTTCCATAGATGGCCTCGCCGTTGATGCTGAGCCACTCACCCACCGAGAGCAGCACCTGCTGCACCTCATCGGGAATGGTGCCGTCTGAGCGAGGGCCGATATTCATCAGCAGGTTTCCGTTCTTGCTCACGATGTCCACCAGCTGGTGCACGACAAACTCCGGCGACTTGAAGGTGTCATGCTCGATGTAGCCCCAGGACTTGTTGCTGATCGAGGTATCGGTCTGCCACGGCAGCTCACGGATCTCGGACAGCGCGCCACGCTCGATGTCCAGTACGCCTGAACCCTCTGCCATCGCATCCATCTTGTAATTGATCACACCGGGCTGGCCATTCTGCTTCGACTGGTTGTAGTAGAAGGAAGCAAACTTCGCCAGGTAGGGCCGCACCGACGGCTGCCCGATCCACCAGTCGAAGTACATGATGTCGGGATGATACTTCTCGACGATCTCTGCCGAGCGCGCCAGCCAGTCGCTCAGATAGGCGTCACTGGCATAGGTAAAGTCCCGCGCCAGGTCGTCACTGCCGACCAGCAGCCGCTGGTGCGCCGGCCCGTAGAACTGCGCGAAGGCCGGGTCGTTCAGATCGCTCGCCTGCTTGCGGCCATTCTCGAGGAACCAGTCATGCTCCACCCGGTGCGACGACGCGCCCAGGTGCATGCCCTCGGCGCGCACCGCCTTGGCCAGGTCGCCGGCCAGGTCGCGATGTGGCCCCATCTTGGCAGCGGTCCAGTCCGACAGGTCGCTGTTGTACATGGCAAAGCCATCGTGATGCTCAAAGACCGGCACCACATACTTCGCGCCTGACTTTGCGAACAACCGTGCCCAGGCTGCCGGATCGTACTTGTCTGCCTTGAACATGGGGATGAAGTCCTTGTAGCCGAACTTCGTCAGCGGCCCATAGGTCTGGACCTGGTGCAGGTTGTCTGGCGACCCGGCCGTGTACATGTTCCGCGGATACCACTCACTGCCAAACGCCGGCACCGAGTACACGCCCCAGTGAATGAATATGCCGAACTTCGCATCGCGGTACCACTCGGGCACACTCACCGTCCCCAGGCTCTGCCAGTCCGTCGAATAGGGCCCCGCCTGGTTGGAGTGCGTTACGCGATCAAGGATGGCAGCGCGCGGTGCGTCATACTTGCTGCTGGCCGTGCGCCACTCCTCGTCGATAACCCGCGCCGCCTTCTCCGCCGACGGGTTTATACTCTGCTGCGCTGCAAGCGATAGCGTGACATGAAAGCAGGCCAGGGCGAGCAGCAG
>DASWUY010000210.1:0-6167 GCA_036401435.1 Acidobacteriaceae bacterium
CGGAGCTGCGCAGCAGGTCATCGGCAATCACGTCGTGGACAAACTCGAAGCCCAGTAAGGCCGCCGGGTAGGAGAGCGCGAAGTGACTGCCGTTGAGCAGGAGGACCTTCATCACCTCGAACGGCTGCACGTCCGAGGTGAACTGGACCCCGACCAGATCGAGCGGTGGCCGCCCATTGCAGAAGGTGTCTTCCAGGACCCACTGACGATACGG
Organism: Acidobacteriaceae bacterium; assembly: GCA_036401435.1. Taxonomy (GTDB): domain Bacteria; phylum Acidobacteriota; class Terriglobia; order Terriglobales; family Acidobacteriaceae; genus EB88. Next base: position 215 of record DASWUY010000210.1, read on the forward strand.
CTCGGTAAAGACGGGCCAACCATCTTCGATGCTGAAGCGTTCGCCGATGAGGGCGCGCTCGACATCGGTGGTGGCAGGGGTGATGCGATCGACCATGCTGTTGGGGAAGGCGACGTTGGCCTCGATCCAGGCGCGCAGCCCGGGGTCCTTCATCTCAGCGAAGCCGGATACGAACGTCTGCGTGGTGTGTCCGTTGCCGGGCAGGTTGTCGCAGGAGAGGACCGTAAACGGAGCCAGGCCGCGATCGCGACGGCGGGCCAGCGCTTCCGTGACAAATCCCAGGAAGGTTTTGGGCGACTCCGGATGTTGGAGGTCATGGAGAACGTCGGGATGTTGATCGTCGAGCCTGCCGGTAGCGGGATGGACCAGGTAGCCGCCTTCGGTGATGGTCATGCTGACGATGCGGCACTCCTCGGCGGCCATGCGCTCGATGGCCGCCTGCGGGTTTGGGGGCGCATGAAGAAAGTCGCAGATGGAGCCAACGATGCGGGCCTGCCTGCCATGGGCGCTACGCTCGACCAAGGTGTAGAGGAAGTCCTGGGCGCAGAGTATCGTGGCCAGCCGCTCATCGACAGGCAGCAGGCCGATGCCACACTCGGCCCACTGCGGAGCGGCCTTGTCGATCCTGGTCAGGTGCAGCAGGTCGTCAAGGTAGGCGGCCTGGTGCGCGCGGTTGAAGCTGCCCACGCCGATGTGCACGATGGACGAGGTAAGCGTCGTGCGGCTGTAGGCAGGCACGCGCACCCTGGTGGAGAGCCGGGGCAGGTTCTCACTGCAGATCTTCAGACACTCCAGGCTCACGCTTTGATGGTCCTTTCTTCCGGTGGAACGGTGGCAAGACTGCGATGCGGGGAGGCGTGCTGGCGTGCGAGCGCAAGCGCGCCCCAGAGCACGCTCTGGCCGCCAAGTGCGGGTGGCTGGATATCGACGCGGGCGCGCGACCAGCCGGGCATCTGCGCGGCGAGTTCGGCACGGAGCGGGCCAAAGAGCGCCTCGCCTGCATGGCTGATGCCACCGCCGATGACGATCCGCGCGGGGTTGAGCAGCATGATCGTGTTCTTCAGACCCTGGGCCAGGTGCACAACATACCGGCGGACGAACTCGGGATCTTCGAGGAGCTCCTTGGCTGGGCGGCCATAGTCGCGCTCCAGCCACAGGCCGCAGCACATCCGCTCCATGCAGCCATGCGAGCCGCACAGGCACAGCGGGCCGCCAGGCAGCACGGTGTGGTGGCCGAGTTCACAGGCAAAGGAGTCGACACCGCGGTAGAGACCGTGCTCGGTCAGCAACCCTCCGCCAATACCGGTAGAGAGAGTCATGTAGAAGAAGGGGCGCACGCCTGCGCCTGCGCCGTAGATGCCTTCGCCGAGAGCGCCGACCATGGTGTCGCGATCCATGACGGCGGCCACGCTGAATCTTTGTTCAATCTCGGAGACGAGGTCAAAGGCGTCCCAACCGGGGACGTGAGTCGAGGTGACGATCTTTTGGGTAGGGTAGTCGACCGGGCCGCCAAAGCCGATGCCGCAGGCGTCGAAGCGCTGGACCGGCAATGAGCGGACCAGGCGCTCGAGCTCGCCGACCATCCAGCGTGGGCCGCCCTCGCGCTGGGTCGGAGAGGTGGCAACGTGCAGCAACTGGTCTCCGCGAAATGCGGCGACGGAGACGTTGGTTCCGCCGATGTCGACCGCGAGGGTGTGTTGCGAGTCGGGCATCGCGGCGCTCTTCTCGGCGCGCGTGGAGCGTGTGCCCATCAGCGGCCTACCGGCTTGATGAGCGCTGGCAGCTCGCGCATGTCTTCAAAGACAGTAGATGCGCCGGCGTCGAGCAGGCGCTGGGGATGGTCGGCATCGCAGTGCGAGCCGCCGGCAAAGCCCAGGACGTCCATGCCGGCGCGCTTGGAGGCGTGAACGCCGGCAACGCTGTCCTCAACCACCAGGCAGCGCATGGGACTGGTCTTCATCCAGCCGGCGGCGAAGAGGAAGACGTCAGGCTCGGGCTTGCCATGCGGGACCAGCGTGGCGCTTACCACGTTGGGCGCAAAGCGATCGTAGAGACCTACGGTGCGGAGGCCCAGCTCCAGCTTTTCAGGAAAGCTGCTGGAGGCCACGCACACGGGGAGGTCGAGCTCCCGGAGCGCCTCGGCAATGCCGGGCATGATGCGCAGCTCGCTGCCGTAGGCCTGGTAGGTGCGGGCGTTCACGCGTTCGCGGTAGGTCTCCGGCAGCGGCTGGCCCCACTCGGCTTCAATCTCGGCCTTCATCTCGCTGTCCGGTCTGCCGGCGAATCTGCGGATGACGTCCTCGGTGGTGACGGGGTAGCCAAGCTCGGTCAGTTCTTCTGCCGCGATCCGGCACACCAGGATCTCACTGTCAATCAAGACTCCGTCGCAGTCGAACAGGATTGCGTCGCACATGGTCGGAAGTCTCCTCTCAAGCAGCCTGCTGCGAAGGGGCGAACTGCCCCTCGTGAAGCAGGTTCTCAACCTCTTCCAGGCTCTTGCCGCCTACCTCAGGAAAGAAGCGCATGGTGAAGAAGAAGGCTGCGATGTTCATGCCGGCGTACACCCACATGGTGCCGCCAGTGGTGAGCACGTGGACCAGGGTAAGCGCGGTGACGGTGACCAGCAGGTCAGCGCCCCAGACCATGGCGGCCTGGGCACTGCTGCCGGCTCCGCGCACCGCGAGCGGATACATCTCGGAGCCGGAGAGCCAGCCGACGACCTGGATGCCGCCGGCGTTGAAGAACATGTAGCTAAGCAGCAGCACGACGACGATCCAGGAATGAGACTTGTCGCCGAGGTGGAAGGCGAGCACGACGCCGAGCAGAAAAAGGCATACGGCAGCGCCAGGAAGCATCCAGAGCGTAAGCCTGCGGCGACCGACGCGCTCGACCAGGAAGAGGCCGGTTGTGGTCATGACGGCATAGACGATGGCCAGGCCGAGGCTCGATCGCAGCGCACCCTGGTGGCTGTAGCCAACGCCGGTGAGCAGCGTGGGCGCATAGTAGACCATCATCTCGATCCCGGTGAGCTGGGTGAAGGCGGCGATGCCGAGAGCAGCGATCGTGGCAGGGCGTACCCAGTCCTCGGTGAGGCCCTTCCAGCCCTTCACGGCAGACTCCTTCTCGCGCTTGACGATCTCCTCCATCTCGTGGAGTTCGCCGTCGAGATCGGCACTCTCGTCGCGGACGCTCGCGAGCGACTCGCGCGCCTGGTCATTGCGCCCCTGGCTCACCAGCCAGCGGGAGCTCTCCGGCAGCTTGAGCGAGCAGAAGAGGAAGACGAGAGCAGGGGCAGAGGCGGCGGCGATCATCCACCGCCAGGAGAGCTGGTGCAGGGTGGCGCCGACCGTGTTGGCGGTGACGATGCCGAGGCCGATAGCGACGTTGAAGGAGGTGACGAAGTGTCCGCGACCCTCGGCCGGTGCCACCTCCGCCACGTAGACGGGAATGGTCTGCGAAGAGCCGCCGACGGCGAAGCCGAGGAAGATGCGCGCCAAGATGAGCAGGATGGCATTGGGCGCGATGGACGAGAGCAGCGCACCGACCACATAGATGGCGGCAAGCGTGATGATCATCTTCTTGCGCCCGATGCGCTCAAAGAGGTAGCCGCAGGTCAACGCACCGGTGATGGCGCCCACCAGGATGGCCGACGCGACCACCTCCTGCATTGTGTGTTCCAGGTGAAACTGGCTGCTGATGGGCAGCAACGCGCTCGAGATGATCCCGGTGTCATAGCCATACAGATACCCTGCGATGGCTGTCGTCGCCGTGGCGAAGACCAGATATCCCTTGATCTTCATGAGGTCCTCTTCCCCACGCTGCTGCTCGTCTGCTGCCGCCCTGCGCTCATGCTGTCTTCTGCTCCTGCTCTTGGTCGGTATCCACATAGGTGCCGGAGGCCTGCAGGCGGAAGAGGTTGAAGATGCTGGCTGTGGCTGATTTCGGCGGCACACCCTTCTCCTGCTGGTAGGCCAGGATGGGCGGCTCAATCTTGTGCAGGAAGCGATCGACGAAGCTCTCTACCGTGGTGATCTCTTCCGAGGTTGGAGCCTTGAAACGCGCCAGGATGCGGGTCAGCGTGTCGTCATTGGCTTTGAAGCGCTCGAGGATGGACGCAGCGGCGCCATCGAGATACTTGGTCACGTCCACGTCCTCGACAAACGACTCATAGTCGGGGCTCGAACGCAGCAGAGCCTCGATGCCGTCGCGCATCTCCTTGATGACTTCGGCCGCGTAGAGACGATGGTTCTCGGTCTCGTTGATGTAGTCGTTCAGCTTGAGGCCGGCATCGCCACCCGACTCCTTGAAGGCGGTGAGGGCGATGAGCCAGTGCGAGCCATTGAGCAGCCAGCCCTTGATCTCCTTCTCCACGTGCAGGTGGTGGCTGAATTCAGCGCGGCTTCCGCGCAGCAGCTCGGTCAGACTCTCCAGGCCGGGAAAGATTTCGAGCTTGAGCGATCCATACTCTTCGGTGCGCACGGCCACGGTCGGCGCGTCGTCGAAGAGACCCTCTTCGAGATCCACGCAGACCCGGTCGACGAGCGCGTGCACGCAGCGCAGGTGGCAGCGGGTGGCCTCGGTGAGCTTTTCGCTCAGGCCGCTGTGCTTCAGCACCTCATGGGCGCTCACCGTGTTTTCGCAGGCGACCAGATAGACATCGCCGATCGCGCCGGGAGCCTCTTCCTTGCGCGAGCAGATAGCATTGAGCACCTCCACGACGGGTGCATAGTGCTCAAGCGTGAGCACGGAGGCGGAGATGAGGACTCCCTGCTCCTTTTGCTTCGAGCGAGAGAGTATCTCCTCAGCGGCGGCACCGGCATCGCCGTCGCTGTAAGTGAAGAAGCTGTCGTAGTGAATGGTCTCGCGCGCCTGGAGCGGGCCGGAGGTCGGCGAAAGAACATACTCCTGGCGCGGATGGTTCTGGAGCAGCTCGTTTCTGCGCGCGGGCTCGAGCGCTGTGCTACCGGTAGCCTTGCTTCCGGAGCTCGCCCGGTTGAGCAGGTAGAGCTCGGAGTGGGGTGTCTTGAGAAAGGGCGCGGCAAGTCCAAGGCCCAGGCGTCCTGCTCCGAAGTGGATGTGCAGCATCGTGTCTCCTCCAGGGAGTGGTGTAGGCAAACGCTCGGCTCAGCCTGCCCCGAGGCGCAGGCTCGCGAGCAGCATGGTCAGGCGGATGTTGCGCCGCCGCATCCAGCAGAGATGTTGTTTGGTCGTCCGCGTGGGTGTTGAAGAAACGTGAGGCCGAGCGTGCATGGCCTCACAGGGGGCAATATCCAGTTACGATGCAGTTAACTGCGAGAATCTCTGCCTTACTGGCGCCTGCCGGTCCGAAAGTTGTGTCTGCTGGAGAACATAGTGCCGCTCGCAGGAGCCCTACCCACTGGCTTGGCGAGGCTGAGCCGGCACCCTGCGCGACCAAAGAAGAAAGAAGTTGACGCGCAGGAAGGGCCGGCGTACCTTGGCCGCATGGGCGAAGATAAGGCGAATACGGCAAGCACGGAGAGGATGACCGGGCTGGCAACATGGGCGGTACAGCCCGAGGGACGGTTTGTGGCAGCGCCCGCGGAGTGGCCTGATGACACGCTCTTTGCCGGGGCACTATCCCGGGTGGGCGCGCCGCAGCCCTGGCCGGCGGATCGTACGAGGGCAGCGGAGAGCCCGGGACCGGGCGTGGGCGAGCTCGCTCCGGTCGCGGGCGGCTGCGGTGTTTCGGAGTTCCCGCGAGGGGCCTCGCTCTTTCCCATGGTCGCTGCTGCGCCCCGCGCCGGCTTGGCAAGGATGGCGGAGGAGTCGGAGTGGGTCGACGACGGACACCAGGTGGAGTTTCGCACGCTCGCGGTCCGCTCGCTGCTGAACAAGTCCGTCTCCAAGCGCAGACTGTGGTTTACGCGAACCATCAATCCGTACCGCGGATGCGAGTTCGCCTGTAGGTACTGCTATGCGCGATACAAGCATG
>DASWUY010000211.1:0-4884 GCA_036401435.1 Acidobacteriaceae bacterium
CATAGAAGTAGGGAACCTGAACGCGTGGTACGGTACCAACCACACCCTGCTTGACATCAACCTGAATATTCCGGCTAACGAGGCGACCGCGCTCATCGGTCCGTCGGGCTGCGGCAAATCCACCTTTGTGCGCTGCCTCAACCGGATGCACGCGACCAACCCCATCGGTAAGGTCACGGGCACCGTCCGCATCGGTTCGCTCGATATCTACAAGGACGCCTCGCCGGTCGAGATCCGCCGCCGCGTCGGCATGGTCTTCCAGCGGCCCAACCCCTTTCCGACCATGTCCATCTATGACAATGTAGCCTCGGGGCTCAAGTTGAACGGCTTCCGCAATCGCCGCGTGCTGGATGAGACCGTCGAGACATCGCTCAAGAACGCCGCCCTCTGGGAAGAGGTCAAGGATGACCTACGCAAGAAGTCCGGCGCCAGCCTCTCTGGCGGCCAGCAGCAGCGGCTCTGCATTGCCCGCGCGTTAGCCGTGGACCCGGAGGTGCTGCTGATGGACGAACCCGCCTCGGCGCTCGACCCCGTCTCCACTGCCAAGATCGAGGACTTGATCTTCGAACTCAAGAAGCAGTACACCATTGTCATCGTCACGCACAATATGCAGCAGGCCGCGCGCGTCGCCGAGCGTACCGGGTTCTTTCTCACGGGCAAGCTGGTGGAGTTCGACCTGACCCACAAGATATTCACCAACCCGGGCGACAAGCGCACCGAAGACTACATCACCGGGAGGTTTGGCTGATGCGCGTACGCTTCCATCAAAGCCTGGGTGATCTGAAAGAGAAGCTGCTGGTGATGGCCGGGATGGCCGAGCAGTCCATCGAGCGCGCGGTCGAAGCCTACCGCACCCGCGACGTGTCCATCTGCGACCTGGTGGACCGGAGCGAAGAGGGCATCAACCGCTTCGAGCGGGAGATTGACCAGATGGCGCTCGACCTGCTCGCCATGGAGCAGCCCATGGCCATCGACCTGCGCTTTATCCTGGCGGTCATCAAGATCAATGCAGATGTGGAGCGGGTGGGCGATGCGGCGTCCACCATCTCTGAGCGCGTGCGCGACCTGCAGGCTTTTCCCGTGGTCGACCTGCCGGTCGACATTCCTCGCATCGCGGGCCTGGCGATTGACATGGTGCGCCGCGCGCTGCAGGCGTTTATTGAGGCCGATGCCGAGGCGGCACAGGTCGTGCTCTCGCTTGACGACGCGGTGGACCGGCTGAATGAGAACGCCTACTTCTCCATGCTCACCGTCATGCGGGAACAGCCGCAGCTCACCCCGCAGGCGCTCAACGCGCTGGTGATCGCGCGCGCCCTCGAGCGGGTCGCCGACCATGCCACCAACATCGCCGAGGATGTCATCTTCTGGGTGCGTGGCGCCGATGTTCGCCACCACATGCTGATGCGCGGCAACACCTCCGAGGGAGCTGCGGCAAATGCTGCGCCCTGAAGCCTGGACGGCGTTTCGCCGCAGCGGCTGTTACGAATATGCTACCCGCTCCAGCTCTTGAGCCGCAGCAGCTCCGGAAAGTACAAACCATAGCGTAGCTGCAGCCGCGGGCCGTAGAAGGCGCGCAAGGCCGCGCCATAGGCTTCCAGCTGCGGCTTCCACTGTTCCTTCTGGCCCTCCAGGTAGGCATCCAGCATCAACGGGCCAGGATCGGATCCCGTCTTGTAGTCGATCACCCAGAGCGCCTGCGACCCCTCGCTGAGTGGCTCCGCGCCCGCCCGGAAGACGCGATCCACGCGCAGAGACCGCGGGGCTTCGCTGCCGCTCCGGTGCGACCAGCTTGCCTCGGACTGCGCCTCTGGATGCGGCGAAAGAATCCATCTGCCCTCTGCATGCCCCGCTGCCGACAAGACGGTACCGACCAGCACGGGCGCCAGCGACTCGACGCGCGCCGCCCCGAGGCCGGCGCGGCGAAGCACGCTGCGGGTCAGCCGGCCCAGCTCCGGCTCCAGCTGCAGCGGGTCTGCGGCAGCCCCCTTGCGCGACCACGCCTCGCTCACCAGCTGCAGCATGGCATGCACCGCGTTGCCGCGCGCGCGCTGCTCGAAGGAGCCCTCGGGCCGCCGGAATCGTTCAGCCCCCGGTTGGCCGCGCTCCGCCACAGAGCCCTTCATAAACGTGCCCGGAGCGGTTACGTTCTCGAGAGCGGTGCGGGGTTGAAACTGCGCGGGCACCCGTCGCAGGCGCAACTCCGAGGGCGCAGCAGAGCCCGCCGCCAGCTTCGCGACCCATCCCTCCCGTACCGGGGTCTCCGGCGCCCCGGCTTCCGCCCCGGATGCCGAGCGGCCGGCGGCTTGCTCCTGCCACCGGTGTTCAAACAGCGGCCCCAGCGCGGGCCACGCGCTGGCCAGCAGGCTGCCGGCGGCAGAGGCTTGCACCCGTCCCGACGACGAGACGGTCGCTCTGCCCAGCAGGTGCAGCCGCTCGCGTGCCCGGGTGCAGGCCACGTAGAAGAGTCGCTTGTGCTCCGCCGTTGCCCGTTCCCCGCGCTGCTTCTGCACCCAGGCGTAGGTGGGGTGCTGCTCGCCGTGACGGCCCAGCGGCGCCACCAGCAGTTCGTCACGCTCTTCGCCTGCTTCTGACTCCTTGCGCGCGCGCTCCAGCATGGTGACCAGGGGAAATTCGTCGCGGCCGGTCGCGCGCTCCAGCGCCGGAACGATCACCACATCAAAGCCCAGTCCCTTGGCCTTGTGAATGGTCATCAACTGCACGCCAGAGGTTTCCTCGGCACGCGGATCAGGCGCTGCGCACAGCCGGCCCAGCGCCGCCTGCAGCAGGTCTAGCCGGTCCGGCGGCAGGCCATCCAGCAGGCGAAAAAATGCCTCCGCATTTTCTCGTTCCTCGTCGCGCAGGTAGGCCGGCGCGCCCAGGCTCACCCAGCTGCGTTCCAGCCACTGCGAGGGGGTCTGGCCCAGGCGAAAGCGCTCCGAGGCTGCACGCGCGAGCACCGCTGCCACGCGCGCCAGCCGGGCCTGGCCGTCGTCGGTGAGCAGGGAAGCGCGGTCGGCCATCAGCTCGGGAACCGGCATGCCGCGAAACGGCTCCTCGTCGGCGCCGGTCAGCAGATGCAGGTCGCCAAGCCTGAGCCCGCACCATGGAGCTCGCAGCACGCTGAGCCACGCGACCCGGTCGCCGGGGTGCAGCAGCGCGCGCAGGAGCGAGAGCAGATCCAGGATCTCCTGCCGCTCCGCGAGCGTCTCAAGCTCTATCGCGCGGAACACGATCCCCTTCGCCCGCAAGGCACCGGCGATCCGCACCAGATGATTCTTGGCCCGGCCCAGGATAGCGATCGTGTGACCCCTTGCCCGCTCTGCGCCGAGTTGCCCAAGGCTGGCCCGCTCCTGCTCCACCAGTGCCACCACGCGGTCGATCTCCGCCTGCTGCGCCGCGGCCACTTCCTCCTCGTTCCCTGAGGCGGAGAAGAAAGAGTGCACCTGCACGGAGTCCCGGCCCCGTGCCGGCGCGCTCGCGTTCGACGGCGCAAACGTCACCTCGCCGGGCGCGTCGGCGCTGCCGGCAAAGATGCGCGTGAAGTAGGCGTTCAGCGGATCGACCAGTCCGGCGTGCGAGCGGAAGTTTTCGCGCAGCACCAGCCCTGAGCAGGGGTGCCTGTGGTTGCCACAGTCAATGCCCCGCCGCTGCACCCGTCCAAAGAGCTCCACCTCCGCCTGGCGAAAGATGTAAATGGACTGCATCGGATCCCCGACCAGGAAGCAGGTGTGTCCCTCGCCCGGCTGCCACTCCCGCAGCAGGCGGCCGATGAGTTGATGCTGCGCGCGCGACGTATCCTGGAACTCGTCGATGAGCAGGTGGAGGCGGCTCTCGGCCGCGAGTAGGGCGGCGGGGTTCGTCTCGTCTTCGAGCACGGCTGCGGCGGCAATCGAGATCTCGGCGAAGTCCACCTCGTTGCGCTCCGCAAAGACCACGTGCAGCTCGGCCACGGCGTGCCGCAGCACCTCGAAGACAGAGCGCAGGGTCTGCCACTGCGTCTCGTCATAGCGCGCGTCCGGTAGCGACGAGAGAGAAGAGAGCAGTTCGCGCAAACGCTCGCCCGCAGCCGGATCGCGCTGCAGATCCCTCACCAAGCCCAGCATTCGCTCACCGTACGAAAATGCGCTCTTGACCGTTGGCGGAAAGCCCTCGCTTCGCCCGTAGCGCCTCCTCCACTCGCCGGCTTTCGTCAGCAGCAAGCTGCGCACGCATCGCCAATGCTCGAGAAAGTCTGGGTGTCCGGGCGGCAGGCCCGGCATGCTGTCGAGCAGGTCGATCTCGAGCTTGCTGCTGTTGTTGCAGGCGTACTGTGCCAGCACAGGCAGCTCAGAGGCCAGGATGGGCATAGCGGCAAACTCGGCATGGACTGCCTGCAGCGCTCGCGCCACCTCAGCCGCAAAGGGCGCCTCCAGCTGCGCGCGCACTGCCGCCCAGTCCACCGATGCCTGCTCGCCCAGCGGCAGCACGTGCCCCCATTGCTCGCGCCGGGCCAGCATGCGCGCAATCAGCCCCTCGCAGCCGCGCAGGTTGTTATCGCGCAGCAGCAGCAGTTGACGCAGGGCTGTATCCAGCAGCGGACGGTCGCCTCCCAGCCGAGCCATGGTCCTGCGCGCGGCCAGCGCGTGCAGTGGACCAGCCTGCTCGGTCGGCGCCAGTTGGCCGCCCAGCCGCGCCAGCAGCGGCTGGCCATGCGCCAGGCGCAGGCACAGTGAGTCGATGGTCTGCACATCCAGCCTGTGCGGCTGCTGCAGCAGCTCCCAGCCGCGTTCCTCGGAGCGCGCCAACGCGCCGCGGGCCAGTGCTGTGGTCAGCGCCTCACCCGCGGCAGGCGGACCGGCAGCCGCTGCTTCAAGCGCGAGGATCACGCGGGACCGCATCTCGGCG
>DASWUY010000212.1:0-2025 GCA_036401435.1 Acidobacteriaceae bacterium
GCCGCTCACGTAAGGATAGGTGCTACCGGCATAGCTGACGATCGTCTGCCCGGTCACGCTGTAGCCATTTGCACCCGTCACGGTTACCTTCTGACCGAAGTAGTTCTGACTGGCCGGGTCAAAGATGCCTGTGGCGGCGAGCGAGTCATACTGCTCCCGCTTGCGCCCCAGGCCATACTGCAGCAGCCCCTGCCATTGGTCGGAGAAGCGGTGGTCGAGCGAGGCGCTGAGGAAGAGGTTCTGATCGGACTGCTTGGCGTCCGTGGCAATGCGGGTGAACTGGTACTGTCCAGGTGAGCCGGTGGCCGAGTCGCTGTTGCGCGCGATCACCCGCAGGGTCGTTGCCGGACCGAGCGCGTAGCCCAGGTTGGCGTGCGAGGTCACGTCGTGGTAGGAGTCATAGGCCACCGAGTTCGTGGTCTGCAGATCGCTGAAGCCCCCGTAGTAATCAAGCGCGTTATGCGTTCCACCCACCTGCACCTGGTTGCGGTAGGTGCCGAAGTTTCCGCCATCGCCGTCGTACAGCAGTGATGGAAAGGGCGTGCTGCCGCGGGTGGATGAGAAGGCGACCACGCCTGCGCCCGCGTCGGCGCCGTAGAGCACGCTGTTCGGTCCGCGGTAGGCCTCGGCGCTGGCGATGCCGGTCGTCGCAATGTTGGCAAAGTCCACCGTGCCGCCGATATCCTCAACGGGCACCCCGTCGAGCAGCACCTCGTTGTCATCCGAGTTGCCGCCACGGATGAACAGCGACGTCTGCCCGCCCAGCTCGCCGGTCTGCACGAGGTGAAAGCCGGGCACGGTGCGCAGTGCCTCTGTGACGTTGGTGAAGTTTTGAAAGTCGATATTGCCCAGCCGGGTGATGGACGCACTGACCTGCGCCAGCGGTGTGGGGGTGCCGGTAGCGGTCACGACGACCGACTCGCGCAACGTCTCGGGCTCAAGCGTGATGTTCTTTTCGACGCTGCTGAGCGCCTCGCCATAGAAGCTTTCGGTGGTCAGCTGGCGAAAGGAGATGCCAGTGGCGAGCACGTAGAACCGGCCCGCAGTGGCAGAGCTCAACTGGTAGCTGCCATCGGCGCCGGAGGTGACGGATTCAACGACCCTGCCATTGTCAACCAGAGCGACGACGGCGTGCGAGATGGGACGGCCGAGCGAGTCCGTTACCAGGCCACGGACGACGACGGCGTAGAGCGGGCAGGTCGCGCCGAGAGAGGCGATCAGCAGGGCGAAGCCCCGCCACAGGCGGTGTATGGGGTGTGTCAAGAAGGCTCTCCTTCGCTCCCCTCGGAGCGCGGTGTGGGTGGCGCACGGAACCGGTCTCCTGACTTGCATGCTTGGTCACGGGTGGCGAGGACTCATGTCGCCTGACCCAGGACCGGGAGCGCCCCGAGCTTTACGCCCCCGCTAGCGGGGCTCAAGAACAGGACGCAGCACATGCTTCACAGTTGCGGGGCAGTGGCGGAGTTTCACCGCCTTCCCGAACATTCCTTTGCGTAGTGGAGGAAAAAGCGGAGGCCTGTCTGCGGCCAGCGCGACGTCGGGCGGGCCGCACGCCGGAGTAAGTCCGCCCGCGTGTGCTCGCGTCTCGTTTATAGAAGGATCAAAACTGGAAGTCAAAATTTTGATGTCATGCACAGTACGGCTGCGCCTGCACTCGCCGAACCCGGTTGGGCTGCATCAACTGGCGGAGTCGCATGCGCCGCGTGTGGGCAGCGGAGCACGGGAGGCCAGGGGCCGAAGAAACATTGCGGAGCTCTGTGGTGACCCCGGGAAGACTCGAACTTCCGACCTGTGGTTTAGGAAACCATCGCTCTATCCACCTGAGCTACGGGGCCACGTCGCGCGCATACCGGACGCTTGCAGTGTAACAGCATGGTGCGGCTTCGCAGGCCGGCCTGCGCCCCGTCAGGACTCGGCGGACGAACCTGCATCATACCCTGTGTCACACTTCATTCTCCCTGAACAGGACCGATGCACCAGTGACTCAGAAGACTCGTATCCGAGAAGGCCTGCCCTATCCCCGCG
>DASWUY010000213.1:0-4137 GCA_036401435.1 Acidobacteriaceae bacterium
CACCCGCGTCAGCCGTCGGCTGCACCCGAAGCGTCTGGTACGGTCCGGCTGGCGTGCGGACTGACGCGCGAGCCTCGACATGCATCACCACGTCGGTGACCCGCCCTGCTTCCGCGACGGGGATGTGCATCTGCTGCCCAACCTGCAAAGGTTGCGATGCCATGTAAAACATGGCTGAGAGCAGGTCTGTGACGCAGGAGGGAATGGGCGACTGCTCGTTTCGATGGATATGCGAGACCAGGTTGTGCTCGTCGTAGGTGGTGCGGCTCTGGGGATAGGCGAAGCGCTGATCGGAGTTGACGAGCCGGTGCCCCTCTACGAGTTGCTTGGCAAAGTAGGCAGAACACCCTGAGCTGCGGCTGAACGAAGACTGGAAGCGGTCGCTGACACGGAACAGAAGGTTGATCGCCCCAGTCGAGTCGCCCACCACGTTGATGCGCTCCGCATCTCCATCCGCATCCAGGTGCAGCACAGCTGTGCCCGCCGGGAAGACGCGCCAGTCCACTGCATAACTAAGGGTCTGGTGGTTGGGAAAGCTCCACCCGGAACGTGGCGCCGGCAGGGTGGCTGAAGCGCTGGCGCGGGCTTGGACCGGCGGCGCCGGTGCCGGAGCACCGGCATGGGCAGCTAGCGCCAGGGCCGCCACCGGGAGCAACAGCAGGGTGCGGGTGAAGCGGGTCAATCGAACATCTCTCCTCGTACGGTTGTGGCCCTGGATCCCGTGCCAGCCACGTCGGGCTGCGCTGGGGAAGGGTCGCAGACTCTTCGAAAGTCCACCGGCTCATCGATGTGTGGCGGAGCGGCGGAACGCAGACTTCCTTTTGGACGGTGTCAGCGGCGGAAGTAGAGCCGCAGCGCCAGCGCGCCATAGACAGCGCAGGCACCCACTAGGGCATTGTACTCGCGGTGCTTGCGGTAGAGCGAAGGGGCAAAGCCCGGCAGGCCGGACCCCGGCAAGGGGGTACTGCCACGGCCAACGCCCGGCACTCGGCGGGGAATCAGTCGCGGCACCCGCGCAGCGTAGGCGTCGAACCCCGGAAAGTGGGCGCGGAGGTACTCCTCTTCACCCCGGATCACGGGAAGGTAAATGAGGATCAGGAACAGTGTGAGACCGATCACAATTACAACGTTGCGTGAGGCTGCGGCAAAGCCGACTCCAAGCAGGAGCGAGCCTAGGTAAAGCGGGTTGCGCGTGTAAGCATAGGGGCCGCTGGTGGTGAGCTCCGCGTTCTTCTTTACGTACCCGGCCGCATAGCCACGCAGCCATAGACCGGGCACCACCAGCAGGAGGCTGCCAAGCAGAGACAATGCAGTAGGTTGAGCCAGCCACAGGTAGAGGGCAGCAAAGGCAAAGCCCATGGGAACGCGAATACGGCGGGCGATCGTTCGCCAGCGAGAGCCCAACTACCTCGCTCCCGTCTTCTGGGCCGCAGGCGGGGTCTTCGCGTGTGCGGCAGAGACAGCTGGCAACCCGTTCGCACGCGCTTGTGCATACGAGAAGTCACCCGCAGCTGCGCGGCTTTCATACACGGGCGGCATGGCCTGCAGCAAGGCTCGCGCAGCCTCAAGAACTTCCTCGGGAGTGATCGTCAGCAGGCCTGCCTCGGGATCGGCGCGCCTGGAGTGGTCGCGGCGGCTCTCCGGGTGGCGCAGCACGCGAAAGTTGCCATGGAAGGGCCCATTACGTGCCGCGTCTGTAGGCCCAAAGATGCCCACGGTGGGGCGGCCGAGGGCAGCCGCCAGGTGCAGCGGCCCCGTGTCGCCGGCGATCGCGAGAACGGCGCGACGGGTGAGAGCCACCAGCTGCGAGAGAGTGGGCACCAGCAGCAGCGCGCCGGCACCCGCTTGGGCGCTCACCTGCTCACCCAGTTGCCGCTCCGCTGGGCTGGCGTTGATGACCACAGCAAGACCTTCGGCAAGCAGCGCGCGCGCAACCGCTGCATAGCGCTGCACGGGCCACCGCTTGGCGCCCCAGCCGGCGCCGGGGCTCAGCAGCACGAAGCGAGCGACGGGCGCTTGGGTCAGGCACCAGGCCTCGGCTGCAGCATCCACCGGCAGGCTAGGGAGACCAAGCGAGAGCTCGCCTTGCGACGGTCCGGCCACGCAGCCTGCCACCTCCGCTGCTTGCTCGATCACGTGCGTGCCGCAGGTAGCAACGCGTTCGGTAAACCACAGGCGCGCCATCCGCTCCCGCGGCTCTTCCTCCCCGAGGAGCCGGGCAGGGCGCGCCCAGTTAGCGACGATTGCCGACCGGACCGCGCCCTGCAGATCCACGGCGACGTCATACCCCGCTTCGCGGAGGTCCCGCCTCGCAGCAAGGATGGCCTGGAGCGTTGCAGGTCTGAAGGGGTGGCGGGCCCACTGCTTTGCCGGAACGAGGTGGATCCGATCGACCAGAGGCATCGCCTCGCTGCGCGCCAACGGAGCTGTCACGCCGTCGGCGCAGAGCAGGGCACGCCATTGTGGCTCAACTGCCCAGCCTAGAAACCACTCGGGATGCGCCGCCCGCAACGCTGTGACGGCCGGCAGCGCGTGCAGGATGTCGCCCATGGCGCCAAGCCGCACAATGAGCACGCGTAGCTGTTTTGAGTCGGGAGGCAAACCACAATTTTCTCATAGCGTGGCCCTGTCTGGGCCTGCGCTGCTGGCACCGGCAGCCCCAGCTCCGGTCTCAGACCGGCGCTGGACTCAACGGCATGCCGGGCAGACTGAGCAGGGAGTCCATGCAGCCCTCTTCGTCGGTCAGGCAGACGCGGAGCGGCACCGCGATCAGCGAAGCAGCCTCACGCAGCCGCTCGATCTGCCCCGCGGAGAGGCGGACAAGGTCCTTCTCGGTGGTGAGCAGGGTAGTGGCCTTGGTCTCCCGCACCCTGCTCGCGAGGGCAGCGATGTCCTGCTCAGTGTAGGCATGATGGTCGGGGAAGGCTTCGGCCGCGGCCAAGGCAGCCCCGGCGCTCTCGAGCGAGCCAAAGAAGTTCAATGGATGCGCGATGCCGCAGAACGCGACCACCTGTCCCGCACGCGCCTGCTCAGGCAAGTCAACGGATCGGCTGATCGACCAGATAGGCCGGTCCGGAGGCAGGTGGCGTCGCACCTCGGCTGCGTAGACGGCATCCTCCGCTCGAAGCACGACGATCGAGGCGCGACCAAGTGCAGAGAGAGGCTCGCGCATGCGTCCAGCCGGGAGCAGTGCAGCCGTGAAGTCCTCTCGACGCAGGAGCACGATGTCCACTGCGCGGGCGAGCTGGCGATGCTGAAAGCCATCGTCGAGCAGGTGAATGCGGGCGCTCGCTACCTGCTGCTGCTCCGCCAACAAGCCGGCCGCATACCGCTTAGGACTAACGTAGACGGGCACCCCGGAATGCCGCGCCATCAACAGGGGCTCATCTCCATAGCGCCGCGCCGCATCGGGCTCCGCAAGCCCCGGGTCCACCCGTTCCGTGGCCTTCGAGCGCCTTCCATAGCCGCGGGACAGCACATCGACCGCAAACCCTCTGGCGCCAAGCAGCTCGGCCAGGTGCATCACCAGCGGCGTCTTGCCTGCTCCGCCAACCGAGAGATTACCGATGCTGACCACTGGCGCTTCCAGCTGCCGGATGGGCAGCCAATGATTGTCATATGCAGCATTCTTCGCGGCGAGGCCTCCGGCGTAGAGCGCTGCCAGCGGCCGGAGAGCCCGCGGCAGGGTGCTGCCAATGTCAGCGTGCGGGCCATGCCGGGTGCGCGGGCCTTCGGGAGTCAAGGCGCGACCTGCACGGCCTCGGACTGTGCCGACGGGCGCGATGCCTCGCAGAGCGCAAGAAGCGCTGTGAGCGCGCGTTGTGTGGCTCCAGCCTGTTGCTCGAAGACCTGGCGTGCGCGCTGGCCCATGGCCAGTGCTTGCTGCCGATGAGTCAGGATGTTGCTCACGGCCGAGGCCAGCTCGTCGGGCGAGGCGACAGCAATCGCTTCAGCCTCGCGAAGCGCCTCCACTACCTCACGGAAGTTCGCATAATGCGCGCCTATCAGGGTAGGTACGCCAAACTGGGCGGGCTCCAGCGGATTGTGGCCGCCGGGCCACAGGAAGCCGCCTCCCACAATGGCCACCTCTGCGAGCGAGTAGAGGCCCGCCAGCCCGCCGATGGAGTCGAGCAGCAG
>DASWUY010000214.1:0-6373 GCA_036401435.1 Acidobacteriaceae bacterium
CGATCAGTGGTGGATGCGAGGGAACTTCCTCCTGGGGCGCGCCTGCGTCGAGAATCGCCACGTCGGCGACCCTGTAGCGGCGGCCAGCCGTGCGGATACGCAGCTCCGGACGCACCAGCACGTTCCAGTCCTCTGCCTGCATGGAAAACCACATCTGGATCGCCAACTGCCACTTCGAGTGCCCGTCAGTTCCCAGATGTCGCTCCTCGATGTGATCGTCCACGTAGTCGACGTCCGCCTCGTATTCTCCCTGCAGGTAGACCTCGATCGGCACGTGCGTCAAGGCTTCCATCGCTCCCCCTTCGTGGACGCTCTTCGCTGTGATCACTCTACCGCTTCGCCCGCCTGGAGAGTACATCACGAATAGACCTCTCGCCGACCGGCAGATCGGCGCAGGTTCGTTGAACGGCTCTAAGCTTTACCGCTCATCTCGTCTATGGTGTGGCCATGGTGCTGGTCAGGGAGCCTGGTCAGGGGGCTGGTCAGGGGGCTGGTGCGCGCGATCCTCTCACTTGCCGCATGCGTCACCTCCAGCTCGCTCAGCCGCAGCACCAGGCACTTGGCCGCGCCGCCGGCCTTCAGGAACTCCGACAGTGGCGTCTCAACGACCAGGAAGCCGCGCCCCTCCAGTTCCTTCCGCAGCCCTCGGCTGATGCGGTTCAGCAGGATCGTCGCGCCGAGGTTGACCGCATTGCACGCGAAGGCGGCAGCGTCTTCCTCCTCCACCAGCACCCGCTTCGCCGGCGGATAGTACGCCTCGATCCGCGCCAGCGACGCCGAGTCAAAGGCGCCCGGGAAGTACATTGCATCGCCATTCGCCAGCGGACAGAAGCACGTGTCGACGTGATAAAAGCGCGGGTCAACCAGCTGCAGCCGCTGCACCTGGGCTGGCCACACCGTGCCCAGGCGCGCCAGGCTCGCCTCTGAGGTGCGCCAGCCATGGCCGGCCCACAGCTGGGCGCCGTCCGCGGTAAACAGCGCATCCCCCTCGCCCTCGAATGGCGTGTCCCGGGGCAGCTCCAGCAGTTGGTACCCGGCGGCGGCAAACCAGGCGCGAAAATGCTCTTCCTCATCCTGCCGCTCGGGGTGCAGGAAGCTTGAAAGCACCACCTTGCCCTCTCGCACCAGCCCTGCGTTTGCGGCAAACACCATGTCCGGCGAGCCGGGCTGCGGCTCCATCACCAGCACGTCGGCAAAGCGCGAGAGCGCCGCATGCAGCGCCTCCCACTGCTCCACCGCCAGCGCCAGTGAGGAGCGGCTGATGTTGCCTTCCATCCACGGGTTGATCACGTAGCGCACGTCATAGTAGTCCGGCGGACACATCAGGAACGTGGGCCGCGAGAAGGGAAGGGAAACACGGGTGGCGAGGGGACGGGCAAGGGCGGGTGGTGCAGACATGCGTTAGGCTCCTGAGGTGAGTGTGGCCTGCCGCCGACGCCCCGTCAACATGAATGAAGATGCAGCTAAGTGCATAGAAATACAGTGACTTGGCGCAAATGCCGGAGGGAGAGATAGGCACAGGTGGACCGCTGGCGCAAGGGTACCGAGGTCACCTAAGCGCGCCCGCAGCCGCTACAATCGCCTGGTGGACCGGAGCGCATGGGCGGCACCAGAGGGCGCGGCACTGGCCCTGCTCGCCTGGTTTGACCGGCACCAGCGAGACCTGCCCTGGCGCCGCACCCGCGACCCCTACGCGATCTGGGTCTCGGAGATCATGCTGCAGCAGACCCGCGTCGCCGCCGTGCTCGATCACTATGCCCGCTGGATGGCACGCTTCCCTACCATCCCATCGTTGGCAGCGGCCAGCCTGGCGGACGTGCTGGCGCTCTGGAGCGGGCTTGGCTACTACCGCCGCGCCCGTTTTCTGCACGCCGGCGCGCAGGCAGTGGTCGCCGAGCATGGCGGGCAGCTGCCCCGCACCGCCATCGGTCTGCGCGCCATTCCCGGCATCGGGGAGTACACCTCTGCAGCCATCGCCAGCATCGCCTTTGGCGAGCCGGTGGCCGTGGTCGACGGCAATGTGGAGCGGGTCGTCCTGCGCCTGGCCGGGCTGGGCCAGCCGGCCGGGGCACCCGACTTGGCCGCGACCGCCGCGAAAACCGCCCGCGCGGTCCGCCGCATTGCAAACAGCCTCCTGCTCCCCGAAAGGCCCGGCGCCTTCAACCAGGCCATGATGGAGCTGGGAGCCACGGTCTGCCTGCCGCGCGGCCCGCTTTGCCTCGCATGCCCGGTGCAGCAGTGGTGCCATACGCGCGGCGAACACCGCACCACCCCGCGCGCGCCCATGCACACCCGCAGCGTCGCCTATAGCCTGCTTGAGCGCCAGAACGGCGCCGGCCAGGAGCTGCTGCTGGTGCGCCGGGCAGCCGACGCCTCGCTGATGGCCGGCATGTGGGAGCTGCCACCGCACAGCGCGGGCAGCGACCAGAACCCGCCAGCCCCCCTGCTGCTCACTCTCCGCCACGCCATTACCAACACCAACTACCAGGTCAGCGTCTTCGCCGGGCGTGACGCGGCCGGGGGCGACGCGGCCGACGCCAGCGCCGCCATCCACCCCGCCCGGAACCAGGCGCCCGACGGCGCCTGGTTCCCCGTGTACCAACTGCCCCAGCTCCCGCTCACAGGCCTCGCCCGCAAGGTCCTGCGGCGCCTCGGCCACTGGCCCGCGCCCTCACAGGCCGAATGACGCCGTCTCGCCCACCGCTTTCGCCAGCGGCCTGTTCAGGAACTCCACCAGCGGCGTCATCGCCCGGAAGCGTTCCACCACCTGCTTCACCAGCTTCGCGTCCAACGCCACCTCGGCTCCAAGCGTCGACGACACGCCCCACTGCCGGCAGACGATCAGGTCCATCGCCGGGTGCTCGGCAGGGAAGCCCTTGGGCGCGCGCGTCAACTTCAACCCGTCAAAGCCTTCGGCGAACCGGGTCAGCCTGCGGTCGGCGAGCAGCGCACGCAGCTCCTCATGGTGTGCCAGCAGGTAGCGCCGGATGGCCAGCAGCTGGTCCTTCTGCGGCATGTAGCAGCCCGCTGCCACCAGCACCTGGCTGGGCGAAACCTGCAGGTAGTAGCCGGCGCCGCTCGTCTTTTCCAGCCCGGTACGCGCCCACCAGGCGGCCAGGTGCGTCTTGTAGGGAATCTTCTCCTTTGCGAACCGGGTGTCGCGATAGATGCGCATCATGGCCCGCTGCGGCGGTCGCACATGCTCCGGCGCAAAGCCGGCCATGGCCTGATTGATCTCCGCAATCACCTCGAGCATCGGCGCTTTCAGCGCGCGCTCGTACACCGGCTTCCGCTCGTCAAACCAGGCTCGCTCGTTGTGCCTGGCCAGGCCCCGCAGAAACGTCATCGCCTCCTTGGAAAAGTGCGCTCCCTGTTCCGCCATACGCCCCTCCGCGGCCGCTCGACCGGCGCCGGCCCGCACTGCCATCTTTCCATGAAACCCGATCGCGCTCGGAGGACCACGACGGCCTGCACCCTGAGCCGTTCCGCCGGCAGACACAACCCACTCGCCTGCTGGGCGACTCCTACTTGCTTCTCCAGCCAAACTTAAGGCCCCGGCCACAACGACCAGGCACAAGGACCAGACATGATGCGCATCGCACTCACCCACTCCTCGCTTGCAACGCTGCTGCTTGCACCGGCCCTCTCCGCCGCCGCTGCCCAGATGCCGCCCGTGCCGCAGGTACCGGGGGTACCGCCGGCCGCCTCGCAAGCTGCCGACGCCATCGACCCCGAGAAGATCCGCGCGCATGTCCGCTTCCTCGCGAGCGACCTGCTGGAGGGCCGCGGGCCGGGCAAGCGCGGCGCAGAGCTGGCCGCCGAATACATCGCCACGCAGTTCGCGCTCGACGGCCTTAAACCTGCCGGCGATCATGGCACCTTCTTCCAGAACGTGCCCCTCTACGCGGTGCACACCGACGAGGCGCACACCAGCTTCTCTTTCGTCCCGGCAACTGGCGCGCCCACCCAGCTCACCTACGGCTCCGATGTGGTGGCCAAGGACGAGCGCGGCGAGCCCACAGCCGACATCGATGCGCCCATCGTCTTTGTGGGGTACGGCATCGTCGCGCCAGAGTACAAGTGGAACGACTACGCCGGCGTCGACGTGAAAGGCAAGGTCGTGCTGCTCATCGTCAACGAGCCGCCCTCCGACGATGAGGCCTTTTTCAAAGGCAAGACCATGACCTACTACGGCCGCTGGACCTACAAGTACGAAGAGGCGGCACGGCAGGGTGCTGCCGGCGTGCTCATCATCCACCGCGAAGACCTGGCCAGCTATCCCTGGGCGGTCGTGCAAAATTCGCAGGCAATCGAGAAGTCGTACCTCAAGGGTGATCCGCTGGCCACGCTCCAGGCGGCAAGCTGGATCCAGCTCGACGTAGCCCGCAGGCTGATGGCGGGCGCCGGCAAGGATCTCGACCGCGAGATCGTCGCCGCAGGCAAGCCCGGCTTCCACTCCTACCAACTGCCGGTCCGGCTCCGCGCGCATGTAGCCAGCGTGGTGCGGCCCTACGAGTCAGCGAACGTGGTTGGCATGGTTGAGGGGGCGGGCGCTGCGCAGCAGGCCGCGAACGTGGTCCTCTACTCGGCACACTATGACCACCTTGGCATTGACCCCAACGCGCAGGGTGACAAGATCTACAACGGCGCAGGCGATAACGGCACCGGCTGCGGCATCCTGCTGGAGCTCGCTCGCGCGTTTGCCCTGTCGCCGGTCAAGCCACCCCACGCGGTCTACTTTGCCGCCGTCACCGCGGAGGAGCAGGGTTTGCTCGGCTCCCAGTACCTGGGCATGCATCCTCCCGTCCCTGCCGGCCAGATCGCGCTTGACCTCAACTACGACATGCTCAATCCGATCGGTGTGCCCACCTCCGCCGAGGTCGCCGGCGCCGAGCGCACCACCTTCTATCCGCAGGTAAAAAAGACAGCCGCCGCCTTCCACCTCACCCTGCAGCCGGACCAGTTCCCTATGGCCGGACACTACTATCGTTCCGATCACTTCTCGCTCGCGCGCGTCGGGGTGCCGTCCTTTTCGATCGGGCAGGGAACCCTCTTCGAGGGCCATGATGCTGCCTGGGGCGAGGCGCAGGCCAAGGACTACACTGCGCACCACTACCATCAGCCCTCGGACGAGTACCGGGCTGACATGGATTTTCGCGGCAACGCCCGCATGGCGCAGTTCGGCCTGATGCTGGGCTGGGAGGCGAGCGTCTCGCCGGAGCCCGTCGGCTGGCAGCCCGGCGATGAGTTTGAAACCGCGCGCCGCAAGAGCATGGGCAGCCGCTAGACGAGGTCACTGCCCTGCTGCCGCACATAGCCCGGAGAACTCGTGCCGCCGTGCTGGCCCTGCTTGCGCTCCCCTGCGGCATGGCTCCTGCGCAGGTCCTCGAGCATCGCGCCGCGCCCTTTCCCGCTCCCGCAGCGAGAGCAGGAACGCCTGCTGTCCGCAAGCTGCTACCTGCGGTAGCTGAGGGAGAGTACCGCTGGCGGGAGCCCGGCGAAGTCATCGAGCTCTACGTCGAGGACGGGTTCCTGCGCGGCTACCTGACGCGTCGCAGCGAGCGAGGCGACCCCGCCTCCACGCCGCTGACCTTCAGCTTTGTCCCGGAGGGTACCGGCGCCAGCGGCGACCTGCTCCGCTTCACCACCCAGCGCATCCACGGCGAGTGGTACTCGTTCGAGGGCCGGGTCGAGCGAGGCGAAGCCCTCTCCTCGCGGCAGGAGGGCTATTACCTGCTGACAGGCACGCTCCGCCTGCGCTCGGCTCACGGCGAGCAGGCGAGCCAGGTGCGACTGAAACTCGCTGCTGCGCGGGCACGCTGACGCACCGGACCGCTCCCCTGGCGCATCGAAGGAACGCGTAGGGTGCGCACGCTCCTGGAAGGTGCTGCCCGCAGAGGAGACACAGCATGGAACGCACAGCAAGCGCAGTCTGGAAGGGCGGCCTCAAGGATGGCAAAGGCACCATCTCGTCGGCCAGCGGCGTGCTCAAGGAGACGCAGTACTCCTTCAGCGCACGATTTGAAGATGGCATCGGCACCAACCCTGAGGAGCTGATCGCAGCCGCGCACGCAGGCTGCTTCACCATGGCGCTGAGCGCCCAGTTGGGCGAGGCCGGCCTGACGCCTGCCTCGCTTGAGACCACTGCTTCTGTGAGGCTGGGCAAGGTCGAGGGCGGCTTCGCCATCACCGCCATTCACCTGGTGACCAGGGCCACGGTCCCCGGTGCGGACGAGGCTGCCTTCCACCAGGCCGCTGAGGGCGCCAAGGCCGGCTGCCCGGTATCGAAGCTCTTCGCGGGGAACACCGAGATCAGCCTCGATGCGCAGCTGATCCCCTAGCAGACATTCGCCCGGCAGAGCGCTCTGCCGGG
>DASWUY010000215.1:0-3510 GCA_036401435.1 Acidobacteriaceae bacterium
AAGGCGGCGCGAAGGGCGTGATGGCGTCCTACAACTCCTGGAACGGCACACCGATGGCCATCAACCCCATCCTCAAGAGCATCGTGCGCGACCAGTGGGGCGTCGATGTCTTGTCCAGCGACGGCGGCGCGGTGGGCCTGCTGGTGACCGCGCACAAGAGCTTCCCGACCAAGAAGGACGCGGTCGTCGCCTGCCTCAAGGCCGGCATTAACCAGTTCCTCGAGACCTACACCGACGAGACCAAGGCTGCGGTCAAGGACGGATCCATCACCGAGAAAGAGATCGACGACCTGCTGCGCCCCAAGTTTCGCGTGACCATCCGGCTGGGCCTGCTAGACCCGCCGGCGATGGTGCCTTATGCCAGCATCAAGGACTCGCCCGAGCCCTGGAGCGGGGAGAAAGACCAGGCCATCTCTGCCAAGATGGCCCTTGAGTCGGTCGTGCTGCTCAAGAACGCCAACTCGTTTCTGCCGCTCAAGAAAGACGGGATCAAGTCCATCGCCGTCATCGGCCCGCTGGCCGACTCCGTGCATGGCGACTGGTACGGCGGCACGCCCCCGCATGCCATCACCCCGCTCGAAGGCATCAAGAACGCCGTGGGCCCGTCCGTGACCGTCAAGTATGCAGCAGAAGAGCTGAACCAGGCCGCCCTGAAGGCCGCCCGCTCGTCTGACGTGGCGGTGGTGGTGGTGGGCAACGATCCGCAGTGCGGACCCGACATGGCCCAGGACTGGCACGACACGGTAGACGGCGGCGGCACCCTGCCCTGCACCATGCCCAGCGACGGGCGCGAGGGCCGCGACCGCGAGAGCATCACCCTGGAACAGGAGCAGCTGGTCAAGCAGGTCTTCGCCGTCAACCCCAAGACGGTCGTCATCCTGGTCTCAAGCTTCCCCTTCGCCATCAACTGGTCGCAGGCCAATGTGCCCGCCATCCTGCACATGGCGCACTCCTCGCAGGACGAAGGCACCGCGATCGCCAAGGTGCTCTTTGGCGACTACAACCCCGGTGGCCACCTGACTACAACCTGGCCGAAATCGCTCGACCAGGAGCCCCCCATGATGGACTACAACATCCGCGACGGCCGCACCTACATGTACTTCAAGGGAGAGCCGCTCTACCCCTTCGGCTTCGGGCTCAGCTACACCACCTTCCGCTACGCCAACCTCAAGACCAGCACGCCGGACCTCGCGGCGGATGGCACCGTGACTGTAAGCGTCGATGTGACGAATACCGGCAGCGTGGCCGGCGACGCGGTAGTGCAACTCTACGTCAAGCACATGAAGTCCAAGGTGGAGCGGCCGGCCGAAGCTCTTAAAGGCTTCCAGCGCGTGAGCCTTGAGCCCAACCAGACCAAGACCGTGCAGATCCCGCTCAAGGCCGCCACGCTCGCCTACTGGGATGAGAAACAGGCGCAGTTCAAGATCGAAGCCGAGCCGGTCAGCCTGATGGTGGGCAGCTCGTCGAAAGACCTCCAGCTGACGACGACCATCCACGTCCGCTAGAGAGCTCCCGCGTTGGCCGTCACCCCTAAGGGAGCGCACGCTATTTCGGCGTGCGCCCCAGGTGGTCGAAGTTGAGGATCGCATTGAAGACCAGCGGATAGCTGCCGATGGTCTCCCCTCTATACACGGGGTTGTTGGCGAAGAGCAGCACATTGCCCTGGCCCAGGTGCGCGTCCACCACAATGGCGTGCTCCGCGATCGAGCCGCCCTTGTCGAGCAGTCCTGACAGCAGCAGCGATTTCGCCTCCGAAAAGCGCAGGATCACCTCCGGCCGGAACTGCTCCGGGATCACGTACGGATTGTTGCGCATCTGTTCTTCGTTGAGCGCCCTGGGCTGCCAGGCCTGCTGCTTCTCAAGCGGGGGAGGCGGCGCAGGCGGACGGCCCTGGGGCACGTCCGGATCGTCCACCCGCCCGCGCCCGGTGGGCCGCTCCGAGTAGGGGTCCATCAGGATGCGGCCCCCCGCACGGCCCACAGTATTCGCCACGTTGAAGGCCATGCCATCCGCGCTCATCACTGGCACCGACGGGCCAAACCCAGCAGCCACCGGGTGCTCCGGCGCCACAAAGACGGTGTTGAGCACCGTGCCGACCACGCGTGCATCGCCTCGCGGGGCAACGCTCACACCCGGGGCCAGGCCTGCCTCGATCGCGAACTGCGCCGTGTCCTCGCAGGTGATCAGGAGGCCGCCGCCTTCGACAAAGCGCCGCAGGTGCGCCAGGCCTTCCAGGCCCAGGCCGGGGCGCGTGTCCGCGGTCGTGTCCAGCGCGCCCAGGTTGGGGGTAAGCTCAGTCTTTTGCCAGGGCAGCGCATTGCCGTAGAGGGGCGTGCCGTTCAGGATGTCCTGATAGGTAGCGTGCCCGACCGGCGGAAAGACGATCACGTCATAGCTGGCGCGCAGGTCAGCGGTGGCCTCCGCGGTCTGGGTGCTGATGTAGGTGTAAGGGAGGTGCAGCCCGTCAAACGCCAGGCGCCACCAGCCCTCTGTCTGCGTGGAGAGCCAGGAGTGCATGAGCGCCACCCGCGGAGCATGCGCCGGGTGCATGGGGACGTGGGGCATGGCGCCCAGCCGGGCTGCGTCAAGCGAGAGGTCGCGCAGGGTGTCGGCGAAGTTGGCCGGGGCGTCCGCCACCAGCAGTGAGCCGGCGGCATAGTGCTTGCCCGCAGCGTCAAACGGCTTTTCTGCCACAAAGGCATGCGCCTCGCCCACCCCGTAGAGCAGCGCCAGCAGAGAGCTTTGCCCGGTGTTCGCCACCACCGCCACCCGGCCCGTGCCCTGCTCCCGTCCGCCAAGCGCGGAGAGTGGCGGCGCCGGCGACATCTTCGCCGCAAGAAGGGTCGGGTCCGTGACCCGCATGACGTTGACATTGAACAGCTGCGGGAACGACCATCCAGTGTCGTCGTAGGGATGCTTCTGCGGGTCGTCGGGGGCCCAGTATTGCGTGTCCAGCAGCGCATCGGCCACACGCGAGTAGGGCTGGTCCAGCCGCACCACCAGGCTGCCCGCGGGCACGGTCTGCGGCGTCGCCTTGGCCGCCGGGCTGGGCAGCGTCCACTCCTTGTCCAGGCGGCTGATCTCTACGTGCTGCCGCTCCAGAACCTCCAGCAGCTGCGCCTGGCGGTTGGCCTCGGCAGGGTCGGCAGGCAGCACGTACGCCGCCGGGCCTTCCAGCGCAGGCTTTTCGACCGCGCGCTTGCTCTTGCGATAGTAGTTGTCGAGGAAGTGCCCGGTGTGCTGCGAGAAATAAGCGAGCGTGGTCAGCAGCGCGCTCTCTTCGTAGTTGTTGTTGTCGCGCTGCGACCAGGTCACCACGGGCAGAGGCGGGTTCTGCCGGTACCAGGTGCGGCTGTACTCCTCCGGGTCCAGGATGCGCTTCTCCGTGTCAGCGCCGCCATTGCCAAAGGTCTCGTACAGGCGGCTGATGCCGTTGTGCATCCCGGCCAGGAACATCAGGTAGCCCGGACTCCAGGTATCAAAGTCGCCGTGGGTAAAAACGCCCGGCAT
>DASWUY010000216.1:0-4436 GCA_036401435.1 Acidobacteriaceae bacterium
TAGCCACCGAGGCCCGAAGCAAAAGCAGTCCCACACCCGCCACACCCGCGGGAAACATCGAAAAGAGTCTCTGCACAGCACAGAGGCTATGCCGCCGCCCGGACCCCCTCCAATCCCCCGCAGGGGAAGCCGGAGGTTATCCTTTCGTAGCTTGCCGGCACTATCCCCGCATGTATGCTGGGCGGTATGGTCAGCGCCCGGCACGCCGACGCGCGGAGTGTCACGGCGTCGAAGGGAGCAGGCCCGCCGCGCGCCTGGCACCCACAGCGGCTGCGCTTTGCCTTGCTTTCTCCTGCTGGTCCAGCTCTGGCACGGTCTCTGCGGCGCCTGCTCCCCTGCCTGCTGCTGGCAGCGGCCCTGCCTGCCGCTGCGCTCGATGGCGACAAGCAGCTCACCCAGTACGCGCACAGCGCCTGGCGGGTGCAGGACGGCCTCTTCAGCGGCTCGCCCCAGGTCATGGCCCAGTCCGCCGACGGCTATCTCTGGATCGGCACCAACCTCGGGCTGGTGCGCTTTGATGGGGTCCGCTTCGTCACCTGGACCCCGCCCGCGGGCGAGCGGCTCCTCGACTCACGCATCTTTTCGCTCCTGGGCGCTCGCGACGGAAGCCTCTGGATCGGCACCGGGTACAGCATCTCCCACTGGGTGCGCGGGCACCTGGTCAATTACCCGCAGCTCAGCGGGCGCATCGAGAGCATGGTCGAGGACAGCCAGGGGACTCTCTGGCTCGCCCGCACCCAGGCGACCGATGGCATGGGCCCCGTCTGCGGCCTCACGCAGGAGCGCCTGCGCTGCTACGCAACGGCCGATGGCATCCCCTTTCCAAACGCCCTCCAGATCACCCTCAGCGATCAAGGCAGGTTATGGATCAGCGGGTACTCGGAGCTGTGCCGCTGGTCGCCCCGATCGTCCGAGACCTACTTCCCCAACCTGTCCCGACGGCCGGAAGGCTATGCGCTCTTCAAGGCCCTGACCACCGGCCCCGACGGCTCCTCCTGGGCCGCGATGGACAAGCCCCTCCCGCCGCTGCGGCTCGAACACTACCAGCAGGGAGCCTGGCGGAGCGAGACAGTGCCGGGGATCCCGGCCGCCAATGCCGACCTCCGCGCCCTGTTCGTCGACAGCACCCTCGCCCTGTGGGTCGGGACAGCCCGCCACGGGGTCTACCGCGTCCGGGGCAGGCGCGTTGACCATTTCGACAGCACCGACGGCCTGTCGAGCGATGCCATCATGCGCTTCTACCAGGATCGCGAGGGTACGGTCTGGGTCATCACCGCCGGCGGCATCGACAACTTTCGCGACGTCCGGGTCACCAGCTACTCGCTCAGAGAAGGCGTCGCCGCGCCCAACGTCGTCTCGGTACTCGGCGCCGCCGACGGCACCCTGTGGGTGCTGGACAACTATGAGGCGCTGCTGGCCCGCCGCGGCGAGCAAACGACGGTCCTCGGCGCCGCCCAGGGATTGCCGGGCAAGCACGTCTCTACCCTGCTTGAGGATCATGCAGGCCGCCTGTGGCTGGGCATCAACCGCGATCTCTGGGTGTATGAGAACCCTGCAAGCAAGGGCGCGGCCAGGTTCCGCGTGGTCCGCCGCGCGGACGGTACCTCGCTCGGCATCGTCTTCGCCATCGCCGAGGACGCGCGGCACGCTGTCTGGGTCCGGGCCGGGCCTTCTCTTTACCGCATTGAGGACTTCAAGGTGCAGCAGGAGCTCACCTCCGGCCAGATCGCCTCCGCCTACACCCTGGCCGCAATTCCCGGCGCAGGCGTAGTCATGGGACAGGTTGGAGGAGACCTGGTCCGGATCCGCGATGGCCGCACCGAGGTAAGCGCCTCCGACGACCCGCCCTCCAACCGGCGCCAGATCCGCGATCTGCTGGTGGAGCCGGATGGATCCATCTGGGGCACCACCCTCGACGAGCTCTTCCTGTGGAGAGATGGAGTGCGGCGCAGCCTGACCGTGCGCGACGGCCTGCCCTGCGATGGAATCTTTGCGCTGGTCAGCGACCAGTCTCGTGCCATCTGGCTCTACAGCAGGTGCGGGCTGATGCGCCTCCCAAGAGAGCAGCTGGAACACTGGTGGCAGCATCCCGGGAGCAAGGTCCAGGTAGACCTGCTGGACGAGTTTGACGGCGTGCATCCAGGGCTCACCTCGCTCAAGCCGCAGGCCACCCGCACGCCCGACGGGCGGCTCTGGTTTGCTAACGGCCGGGTGCTCCAGATGGTCGATCCGCGAGGCGCCCGGACCAATGCCCTGCCCCCACCCGTGCAGATTGAGCAGGTGATCGCCGACCGCATCGCCTACCTGCCGGCCGACGGGCTCCGCTTGCCCGCACTCACCCGCGACCTGCAGATCGACTACACCGCTCTCACCTTCGTCGCGCCGCAGAAGGTCCAGTTCCGCTACCGCCTTGAAGGCCATGATGCCGGGTGGCAGGACCCGGGATCGCGCCGCCAGGCGTTCTACAACGATCTGGGGCCGGGCCGTTATCGCTTCGACGTGATCGCGTCCAACAACGACGGGGTGTGGAACCGCGCGGGCGCAGGCCTGAGCTTCGCCATCGCCCCCGCCTACTACCAGACCGTCTGGTTCCGGGTGCTGCTGGCCCTGACCGCCGGAGCCCTGCTGTGGCTCCTCTACCTGCTGCGCCTGCGCCGGCTGACAGAGCGACTGCAGGCCCGCGCCAGCGCGCGTCTGGAAGAGCGGGAGCGCATCGCGCGCGAGCTGCACGACACCCTGCTGCAGGGCTTCCAGGGACTCATGCTGCGGTTCCAGGCCATCATGACCCGGATGCCCGGCCAGGACCCGGCGCGGCAGCAGATGGGCGAGGTGCTGGACCGCGCAGATGAGGTCCTGCTCGAAGGCCGCGAGCGGGTGCGCGACCTCCGCACCCCCAGGCCCCCCGGCAGTGAGCTCTCAGACGAACTGGCGCACTGCGGACGAGAGCTTTCGGAAGAGACCGGCATCCTCTTCGGTCTGCAGATCACCGGCACCCCCCAGCCGCTCCTGCCGCTGGTCTCCGACGAGGCCTACCGCATCGGCCGCGAGGCGCTGCTCAACGCCTTCCAGCATGCGCAGCCTTCGAGCATTGAGGCGGAGTTAGTGTATGAGCATGCGCGCTTCCGTCTGCGCGTGCGCGACGATGGCAAGGGCATGGATGAGTCGTTCCTGAACATGGGCCGGCCCGGGCACTGGGGGCTCTCGGGCATGCGCGAACGCGCCCAGGCGCTCGGCGGGCAGTTGAATATATGGAGCAACGGGGGTGCAGGCACTGAAATTGACCTTACCCTGAGTGCGCGGCTGGCCTATGCTCGCAGCGTGAAGCAGGCGCCTTGGCGGCGCTCTCAACCAGGTGCAGGCGACAGGAAGTGAAGCGATGATCAACACGAAAAAGATCAAGGTCATGACGGTAGACGATCACCCCCTGCTGCGCGAAGGCATCGCGGCCGTGCTCGAGGGCGAGGCCGACATCGTGCTCGTAGGCGAAGCCACCAACGGCGAAGAGGCGCTCGACGCCTTCCGCCTGCTGCGACCCGACGTCACGCTGATGGATCTGCAGATGCCGAAGATGAACGGGATTGAAGCTATCCTGGCCATTCGCCGCGAGTTCCCGACCGCGCGCTTCGTCGTGCTGACCACCTACCAGGGGGACGTGCAGGCGCTGCGCGCGCTGCGGGCCGGCGCCACCGGCTATCTGCTCAAGA
Source organism: Acidobacteriaceae bacterium (assembly GCA_036401435.1). GTDB lineage: Bacteria > Acidobacteriota > Terriglobia > Terriglobales > Acidobacteriaceae > EB88. The sequence goes on from DASWUY010000216.1 coordinate 3,705, forward strand.
ACATGCTGCGCAAGGACCTGCTCGAGACCATCCGCGCAGTGCACGCCGGGCGCCGTCGCATCCCCGCCCAGATTGCCGCCGAGCTCGCCGAGCATGTCACCGACGACGCCCTCAGCGAACGCGAGGTCCAGGTCCTGCGCCAGGTGGCCGGCGGCAATTCGAACAAGATCATCGCCTCCCAGCTCTCGCTCTCTGAAGCTACCGTCAAAGCGCACATGAAGAGTATCTTGTCTAAGCTGGATGCGAACGATCGCACCCACGCGGTGACCATCGCGTCCCGGCGCGGCTTCCTGGACGGGTGAGGTGGGCCAGGCCGCAGCGCACGCTGGCGCCAGCCACAGAGCAGGAAAAGGGGGACGAGGCGCATGAGCCAGGTACGGGTTCTGGTGGGAACGCGCAAGGGCGCGTTTGTTCTGACCGCCGACGGCGCACGCACGCAGTGGTCGGTCTCCGGCCCGCACTTTGCCGGGTGGGAGGTCTACCACGTCAAAGGCTCGCCGGTAGACCCGAACCGCATCTATGCCTCGCAGAGTTCGGGCTGGTTCGGTCAGGTGGTCCAGCGTTCTGACGATGGTGGGCTCACCTGGAATGCTGTCGGCAACAAGTTTCTCTACCAGGGCATCGCGGGCACCCACCAGTGGTACGACGGCACTCCGCACCCGTGGGAGTTCAAGCGAGTGTGGCACCTCGAACCTTCGCTCACCTCCGCCGGTACCGTCTACGCCGGCGCAG
>DASWUY010000217.1:0-3574 GCA_036401435.1 Acidobacteriaceae bacterium
TCTCGTCCTCCACACTCCCTGGCGTCACAAGGGGTTCACCGGCTGGCTGCTGAACGGCTACCTCGTCGCTCCCACGGCGGAACTCCGCGACGGCCTGCCCTACTCCATGCACACCAACGGCGCCATCCCTTCCACGAAATACATCGACACTGTCCTGCGCCTCAGAACCTTGAGCGGCTTGGGCGCCAGCATCAACGGCTCGGGGGGCGACAACCGCCTCCCCCAGGTGGGCCGCAACACCTATCGCTATCCGGCCATCTGCAACACCGACCTCCGCGTCTCGAAACGCACCCACTTCAACGATCGCGTTGAACTCGAGATCATCGCCGAGTCCTTCAACCTGCTCAACCACACCAATGTCACGAGTATCGACACGACGGGCTACTCCATCTCCGGCGCCACCTCCCTGGATAGCCTCCCCAAGCTCACTTGGCAGAACGGTGGCAAGACCGGCACTGGTCCCGAATTCGGCACCGTAACCAACGGCAACAACACCAACCTCTACCACGACCGCCAGCTCCAACTCGCCGCCCGTCTTCACTTCTAGTGCTCGGCGCACACCCGCCCCTGCTTACAATGAGCTATGGCCTTCACCGAGCAATATGACGTCGCGGTGGTCGGTGCCGGACACGCTGGCTGCGAAGCAGCCGTGGCCGCCGCCCGCATGGGCCTGCGCACTGCCCTGTTCACGCTTAACCTCGACCTCATCGCCCAGATGTCCTGCAACCCGGCCATCGGCGGCATCGCCAAGGGTCATCTGGTGCGAGAGATCGATGCCCTCGGCGGCATCATGGGTGAGGTCGCTGACTCGGTCGGCATCCAGTTCCGGCTGCTGAACACCTCCCGTGGTCCAGCCGTCTGGAGCCCCCGCGCCCAGTGCGATAAGGCTCTCTACCGCGCTGCCATGCGCCGGCTCCTCGAGAACGAGGCCAACCTCCACATCAAGCAGGCAGAGGTCATCGACATCCTCTTCCAGCCGGCCCCTGAGGAGGATGTGCCCGTCATCCCCGGCTCCGCAGCCGCAAGCACCGAGCACATGGAAAGCGTGATCCTACGGGCAGACAAGACGCGCCCCGCCGACTCTACCCAAGCCCTCCAGGCGGCCGTCGCCGACCTCCGGCCCCGTGCCGCAGGCCTCACACTTCGCGACGGCCGCACCATCCTCGCCCACGCCACCATCGTCACTACCGGCACCTTTCTCAACGGCCTCATCCACTGCGGCGACCAGCAGTACCCCGCGGGCCGCTCGGGCGAGCCTGCCTCTGTCCTCCTGGGCGAGGCACTCAAGCGCCTCGGTCTCCGCTCCTGCCGCCTCAAAACCGGCACCCCGCCGCGTCTCGATGGCCGCACCATCGACTGGTCCCGCTTTGAAGAGCAGCCCGGCGACTCCGAGCCCACCCCCTTCAGCAGCCGCACCCGCACCCTGCCTCTTCGTCAGATCTCGTGCCACATCGCCCACACCACGCCCGAAACGCTGCGTCTCATCCGCGAAAACGTCCACCGCTCCCCTATGTACTCCGGCGCCATTGAGGCCATTGGCCCTCGCTACTGCCCCTCTATTGAGGACAAGGTCGTCCGCTTCCCCGACAAGGAAACGCATCAGCTCTTCCTCGAGCCCGAGGGCCTCGACACGCACGAGGTCTACGTCAACGGCATGTCCACCTCTCTCCCCATGGAGGTCCAGGCAGCCATCGTCCATTCCATCCCCGGCCTTGAAGACGCCGAGATGCTCCGCCCTGGTTACGCCATCGAATACGACGCCATCGACCCCACGGAGCTCGACCGCTCCCTGCGCATCAAGAAATACGACGGTCTCTACCTCGCCGGCCAGATCAATGGGACCAGCGGTTACGAAGAAGCAGCCTGCCAGGGCCTGATGGCCGGCATCAACGCAGCCCTCGCCGCCCGCCACGCCAGGCCACGGAACTCGGCAGGCGCTCAGCAGAGTACAGAAGCGTCCCTCGCCCCTCCGACCTTCACCCTCGACCGCACGGAAGCCTACACCGCCATCCTGATCGACGACCTCATCTCGAAGGGCACCAACGAGCCCTACCGTATGTTCACCTCGCGGGCCGAGTTCCGGCTCCACCTCCGCATCGACAACGCTGACCGCCGCCTCACCCCTCACGGCCGTCGCCTCGGCCTCATCTCCGACGAAACCTGGGCCCTGTACGAGGCCAAACAGACTCGTGCCATCGCCCTTGAAGAGCACCTCAACACCCGCCGCCCCGATCCACCAGCCTGGGCCGCGCTCCTCCCTCGCCTTCTGCACAACACAAACGAACAAGAGGGAACCGCAAAGCACCCTGGAAATGGCTTGACTCTGGAAAATACCGCCGGCCAGACCTACGCCCAACTCCTGCGCCGTCCCGAGATAGGCATCCTCGATCTGTGGCCGATCCTCGAGAGCGACCTGTCGTCTGCCAACGACATCGCCTATGCTCCCTGGCTCAACATGCAGGCGCCCATCGCCCCAGCCGAAAGTCAAAGCCACCCGGCGCCAGGCGAAGGGCATACGCAGGCCGCGATTGCCGCAGCCAACGCGGACACTCTGCAGAGCGAGGCGCCGAAACCACTCCCCGCGCCCATTCGCAACGAGCTCCGCGCCATTGAGACCGAGATCAAGTACGCCGGCTACCTATCGCAGCAGCGCCGCTCCATGGAGAAGCTCAAGGCGTCCGAAGCCTGCGCCATTCCGCCAGGCTTCCGCTACGAAGGCCTCTCCGGCTTGTCCAAAGAACTCCAGGAAAAACTCCACCGCATCCGCCCCACCACACTCGGCCAAGCCAGCCGCATCCCCGGTGTCACGCCTGCCGCCCTGACCCTGATCCATGTGTTGCTCGGCGCGCATCGGTAGTGCTTTTCAACACAGCACAAACCGGGGCCCTTCAAGCCCCCACCTCAAACCCCGATTACCGTCTGCAACGCGCCGATCGCAGCCTGAACATACCCCGCGATCGCAACCGCCTCCTTGGTATCCTTCGCCACCCTGGCCAGGTCGGCCTTCAGCAACTCCAGTTGCTTCATTGCCGGAGCGATCCCGTCCGCCGCAGCCTGCAGCACCCCCGTCCCCTGGTGAAACACCCCAGCCTGGATGTCATCCAACTGGTTCGCCAGCTCGGCGATGCGGGGCTGCAGCGCCGTTCGCGCCGCAATGGAAGTGGCGGGATCAGCGCTGGACGTGCGCAGCGCCTCGTACAACGTCTCCAACCGCTTTTGGTAAGCCCGCTCGTCCGTCGTCAACTCCGCCATCGATCTGCTCCCTTGCTGCCTTCGACAGCGTCTGACTACCCCTGGGGCACGGTTGCCGGTCTGCCTACTTGCTCTGCTTGGCCAACGACTCTTCGAGCGCAGCCAGCTCATCGCCCTCTGCCACCAACTCACCCAGCAGCGCACCAAACCCCGGAGCGCTCGGCTCATGCGCAGTCCTGGTCAGCGCCGCGTGCGTTTTCTCCAGATCTTCCAGAGCCTCGTCTGCCTTCACCAGTGCTGCGTCAGCCTTCCCCTGCTCCTGAAGAACTCCATAGAGCGCCGCAATAGCCACGCGCTTCTCGGGGTAGCTGTATCCCTCCGG
>DASWUY010000218.1:0-11470 GCA_036401435.1 Acidobacteriaceae bacterium
GCGCAGCCTGCGGGCCAGCTTCAATCAGTTCCCGGTGATGGGCAAGACCGGCACCTGCTCCAACAACGGAACCCGCTTTGGCTGGTTCGCAAGCTATGCCGATACCCAGTACGGCCGTATCGTCACGGTCTTCTTCCTCGAAGGCGGACGGCCCACCTTCGGGCCCAAGGCCGCCGAGTTAACGGGCTACTTCTACAAGAACCTCTGGGATCACAGCTACTTTGCCTCCCGCCAGGGGGAGACCCTCAGCCAGGGCGTCGCCCAGTAGCTTCCTGTTACAGCAAATGCGATCATCGCCCGCTGCGCAAGCATCACACGAGACGGCCTTCCCTTCGGAAGGCCGTTCGCTTGTGTAGAGGGAGCAGCCCGCATTGATGAAGATACTGACAGCAGACGAAATGCGGGCGGTCGACCGCCTCTCCTCAAGCATGTACGGAGTCCCTTCGACCCGCCTCATGGAGCAGGCCGGCGCCGCGGTCGCGCGCTTCCTTGCGAAGGAGTTTCCAGGCGCCCAGCGCATCGTCGTCTTCTGCGGGATGGGCAACAACGGCGGCGACGGCCTGGTGGCTGCGACCCACCTGGCCGAGCTCGGACGCAAGCCGCGCATCCTGCTGCTGGGCAGGACAGCAGACCTCGCCGGAGATCCAAAGGAAATGCTGCGCCGCCTGCAGCCGTTGACCCTGCTGACCGAGGTGCCGGATGAAGCCACCCTGCTCTCGGCCGAGGTCACAGGCGTGCTGGGCGAGGCCGACCTGATCGTCGACGCCATGGTGGGCACCGGCTTCAAGCCTCCGCTGCGAGGACTCGCCGAGGCGGCACGGCTGCTGATCCAGCCGCTCAACACTCCGGTCGTGGCCGTCGATCTGCCCTCCGGCTGGGACGCCGACTCGCACCAGTATCGGGAAGCAGGAGCGCTCCGCGCCAACGCGGTCATCACCTTTACCGCGCCCAAGATGGCGCATGTCTTCGGCAATCTGACCGGCAGTGCGACCGCGCCGGTCGTCGTCGCCTCGATCGGATCCCCGGACGAGGCGATCCTCTCCGCCCAGCGGCTTACCTGGGCCGGCTCCGCCAAGAAGCTTACCGAGGTCCCGCGGGAGGCGGATGACAACAAGGGTCGTCACGGGCACGTGCTGCTCATCGGCGGCTCGCATGGCAAGGCAGGCGCACCCTCGATGGCCGCGCTGGCGGCGCTCCGCGGAGGCGCGGGCCTGGTTACGGCGGCAGTGGCCGACTCCATCCTGACCCTGGTGGCCGGCATCGCGCCGGAGCTGATGACGATCCCGCTGGCAGAAGACGAACAGGGCGCGATCGCTTCCGGCAATCTCGAGCCTGAAAAGCTCGCTGCTCTGCTCGAGAAGAAGACGGTCGTCGCTGTGGGTCCGGGCCTGGGGCAGGAGCAAGGGGCCGAGCAGCTGGTGCTCACGCTGCTGGACGAGGTGAAGGTACCGATGGTTCTCGATGCTGACGCGCTCAACATCCTGTCCCGGCACAAGGACCGCCTCTCCAGCCACGCTGCTACCGCTCGAGAAAGGCCGCTGGTGCTGACCCCCCACCCCGGCGAGATGGCGCGCTTGGCCGGTCTCAGCATCGCCGAGGTGCAGAGCCAAAGGGAGCCGCTCGCCCGCTCCTTTGCCCAGACCTACCAGGTGACCCTGGTGCTCAAGGGCTGGCGCACGCTGATCGCCCACCCCGACGGTGCCCTGTCCGTGAACACGACCGGCAACCCTGGACTGGCCAAGGGTGGCTCGGGAGACATGCTCACCGGCCTGGTTGCAGCGATGATGGCCCAGTATCCCGGCCGGATCGGCGAGGCCGTGGAAGCAGCCGTCTACTTGCACGGGCTGGCGGCTGATCTTGCCGTCCGCGAGCAGGAGGAGCACACCCTGCTGGTCACCGATGTGATTGCATCCTTTTGGAAGGCATTTCGCTACCGCTCGCAGGACAAAGCCGGGTATGTTTGGTTGCAGGGGTTGCCGACATGACCGACCAGCTCGCCACACCAGAGACCGCTGCACGTCGGCTCGACTTTGAGAGTCACAGCATCGCCGACACCATCCGGATCGGGCATGAGATTGCTGCCGTGCTCACTCCGCCAAAAGTCCTGATACTCAGGGGAACGCTCGGAGCGGGGAAGACGACGCTGGTCAAGGGGATTGCCGAAGCCCTGCATGCGGCAGAGGCCGACGAGGTGACCAGCCCCACCTTCACGCTGGTCCACGAATATGACGGCAGCCGACTGGTCGACGGCCAGGAGCAGCCCGTCTCGCTCTATCACCTAGACCTCTACCGTCTGGAGACAGAGCGCCAGGTGGAAGGCATCGGCATCGGGGAGCTGGCGGCGGACGATGCCGTGGTCCTGATTGAGTGGGGCGAGAAGTTTCCGAGCGTCCTGCGCCGAGCCCACGGAGAGATCTGCATGGAGACCGCCGGAGGCGACTCGCGGAAGATCACGCTGACGCTGAAGGGGTAGCCACTCCCCAAGCTGCGCGTTCGCCTGGCCGTGCTGAAAACCCGGAGCCTAGTCCGGATTACCGTTCTCGTCCGTCATCCACGCTTCGTCTTGAAACGCGAGGAAGATCGCCGCCCAGGTCGAGGTTGCCGGCAACTCGAAGAGCAGCATCCCGTCCTGCCATATGCCATTGTCCTTGCTGAAGGATCCGGGCGGATTGCCCTGGTTCATATGGATGTCATGAACGCCATCTCCCTGCGTGTATTGGCTGCCGAAGGCGTAGATCATCCCCTCCTTGTCGGCGATGGCCTGGTTCAGGAACTGGAGGACGGCGTTCTTGAGCGTGCCGGAGCCGGGATCGCCCGGCAGCGGCAAGGGAGTCATCTGCTGCTCGATCACCAGTGGCGAGCTGTTTACCTGGCTGCGCAGGTAGTCGATGGCGGGGTTGGCATCGAGCCCTGCAAGCGAGGTTATGCCCACTCCCAACCCCTGCAGTGCTGCCACGTCCGGGGGCGTAAAGTTCTCGTTGAGCAGGTAGAGCACCTCTGAGCCGTCACTCGACTCGACGTTGACGGCAATCTCCCACGTCGTTCCGATCCCTTCCACCTCGATGAGGTAGTGCGGAATGGCATCGGCTGAGAGCTTGCCCGAGAGCGGGTTGCCCTTGAGCACGCTGTACTTGTAGACAGGCATCTGGCTCCTTGTGAGCGAAGGCCCCTGGCCGGGCGGCGTCTTCCTCCAACCCTGCCTCAGCCGCGCGGCAGCATGAGGGGCGGTAGCCACTTGGATGCGTCCCTGGCGGGGAGAAGCTTAGAGCCCAACCACGTTGTAGCCGCAGTCGACGAAGAGCACTTCACCGGTGGTGCCGCTGGCCAGGTCAGAGGCAAGGTAGACGGCGGCCGAGCCCACCTCGGACTGGTCCACATTGCGGCCGAGCGGGGAGCGCTCGGCGTGAGCGCGGAGCATGGTGCCCAGATCGCCAATCCCCCGCGCGGCGAGCGTCTTGATGGGCCCCGCAGAGATGGCGTTGACGCGGATCCGCCGGCTGCCCAGGCTGGCCGACAGGTACCGCACGGTAGACTCGAGCGCTGCCTTGGCCACGCCCATCACGTTGTAGTTGGGAATTACCTTCTCCGCGCCGTAGTAGGTCAGCGTCAGGATGGACCCGCCTTCCGTCATCAGCGGCGCGGCCCCCCGGGCAAGCGCGATGAGCGAGTAGGCGCTGATGTCGTGCGCGATGCGAAAGCCCTCACGCGAGGTCTGGAGGAAGTCGTTCTTCAGCTCCTCGGCCGGCGCATAGGCGAGTGAGTGCACCAGCACGTGAATGACGCCGAAGCGGTCCTTGAGCGCCGCGAACACAGCCTCAATCTCCTCGTCGCGCGAGACGTCGCACTGAAAGCCCTCGGAGCCGGGCAGGGTGGCAAGAATGCTTTCGGCTTCCTGCTTCAGGCGTTCATTCTGGTAGCAGATGGCGAGCTTGCAGCCCGCCTCGTGCAGCTTATGCGCGATGGCGTAGGCGATCGAGCGCTTGTTGGCGATGCCAAAAACAACGGCAACGCGGCCTTCCAGGTTCAACATCTCGGACACGGACATGCTTTCTCTTCTCCTCGCAACGCCGACACAGCCGACACAGCCGACACAAAGGATAGCAGCCGCACGCGTGGTGCCGCGCGTGCCGGCAGCGCGAGCCGGACACCCAGAGCGATGGACAGAGGAGCGGGGACTCGCCGGTTGCTGGGCGACTCGCTAAGATGAAGCGCATGCTCTGCTCTGCGGGCCGGACCCGCCGGATCGTCTCTGTTGCCCTGCTGGCGCTCCAGCCCCTGCTGCCGGCGTGGGCGCCGGCGCAGGCACACAGTGCGGCCGAGGCCCCACCCCCCACCGCCCGCACCAAGGCCTGCGCGGCGGGAACCGTGCCGCAGCTGATCGATGTCACCGCCTCCTCGGGGATCCGGTTCAACCACCTGGCCGCGTCCGAAAAAAAGTACATTGTGGAGTCGATGAGCGGGGGCGTGCTGGTCATCGATTACGACCGCGACGGGTGGCCCGACCTTTACTTCCCAAACGCGCCCACCGTCGACATGGCCCTGCATCAGAAGCAGGCGCACAGCGCGCTCTACCACAACAACCGCGATGGCACCTTTACCGATGTGACGGAGAAGGCGGGCGTGGGTCTGCCGGGTTTTGCCATGGGCGGCGCAGTAGGCGACTACAACAATGACGGCTGGCCCGACATGTACATCACCGGCCTCGGTCGCAACGTGCTCTACCGCAACAACGGCGACGGCACCTTTACCGATGTTGCGGCCGAGGCCGGTGTAGCCGCCGGGCACTGGTCCACCGGGGCAGCGTTTGGGGACTACGATGGCGACGGCCTCCTGGACCTGATGGTGACCCGGTATGTCGATTTCAGCCTGAGCGACCTGCCCGTGTTCGGCGGCACGGCCACGTGCAAGTATCGCGGCATCGATGTGCAGTGCGGTCCCCGCGGGCTCAAGGGCAGCGGCGACCTGCTCTTCCACAATAATGGGAACGGTACCTTTACCGATGTCTCGGTCAGGGCCGGGGTAGAAGACAAACCCGGCTACTTCGGCATGGGCGTGGTCTGGTCGGACTTCAACCACTCCGGGCGGCCGGACCTCTTTGTCGCCAACGACTCCACGCCCAACTACCTGTATCGCAACGATGGCGGTGGCAAATTCACGGATGTGAGCTATGAGTCGGGCACGGCCGTGAGCGCCGACGGCTCCGAGCAGGGCTCGATGGGCGTCGCAGTTGGCGACTACAACCACACCGGCAGGTTCTCCCTCTACATCACCAATTTTGCCGACGAGTACAACACCCTCTACACCAACAACGGCAAGTGGGACTTCAGCGACAACTCCTACGAGGCAGGGGTGGCGCTGGCCTCACTGCCGTGGGTCAAGTGGGGCGATGCCTTTGCCGACTTTGATAACGACGGCTGGGTAGACCTGCTCGCCGTCAACGGCCAGGTGTACCCGCAGGTTGACACGCTGCCTTCAGGCGCGCGGTATCGCCAGCCCAAAAACCTGTTCATGAATCGCAGGGATGGCACCTTCTGCGATGCGAGCGACCTTGCCGGCCCCGCCCTGCAGGCGCCGCGCGTAAGCCGAGGCCTCGCGATTGCGGACCTTGACAACGACGGCAGCGTAGATGCTGTGGTCGGGGACCTGGACGGCGGCCCCATGATCCTGCATAACGCCGGCGTGCATGGCAGTCACTGGGTGTCGTTTGAACTGGCCGGTACCCGCAGCAATCGCCTGGCCATCGGCGCGCGGGTAGCGGTGACCGCTGCCGGCATGACGCAGAGCGATGAGGTGCGCAGTGGCGGGAGCTACTTGTCGCAGAGCGACCTCCGTCTCCACTTCGGCCTGGCCCAGGCGAGCACCATCGACGCCGTCGAGATTACCTGGCCCTCCGGTCACGTCGACCGGCTCACCCACCTTGCCGCAGACCACTTCTACTCCGTGCTGGAAGGCAAGGGCGTGGTCGAGCACGCAGCGATCGAGCCGCGACGCACGCGCTGAAACGCGCACATGCCGCGCATTGCCCGATGCAGATTTGCGCCAGCAGGATGGTTCACCATGAACTTTAGTTAGACACGTAACGCCGAGGTCGTGTATACAGGCTGCGCACGGGAGAGCCTCGATCGCTCGTCGCGAGCCAGGCTTGACTGATTGATCTGTCGGAGGACGGCACTGAAGGAAGGCTTCAAGCCTGCCTCGGTACGGCTGTGCCCCTGGCAACTACACCACCGAACGTGATACAGCAATGGTTACATTTTCTGGAGGCGTAATGAAAAGGTTCAAAATCGGGCTAGCGGCCCTGGTATGCGCATGTGTCCTGTGCGTACTTCCTGCTCCGGCCCAGCAGACGGATGGTTCCATCGCCGGAGTCATTACGGACACCAGCGGCGCCGCCCTGCCCAACGTATCGGTGGTTGTGACGGACCCGGCGACCGGCGTCTCCCGCACGGCCACCACCAACCAGGAAGGTTACTACTCGGTACCCAACCTGGCCCCCGGCACCTACCAGGTTGCCGCGTCCATTGCGAGTTTCAAGTCCTCGGTGACTAATCACGTGCAGGTGGACGTGGCAACGACAAACACGGTCAACGTGCAGCTGCAGGTAGGCGCCGCCACAGAACAGGTGATGGTTGAAGACACCGCGGTGCAGGTGCAGACCGAGAGCGCGGCGCTCGGCCAGGTGATTGACGGAACCCAGGTGAAGGAGCTGCCGCTGAACGGACGCAGCTTCGTCGAGCTCACCCAGCTGCAGCCCGGCGTGTCGGCGGCCAACAACTTCGACACCAAGAACAAGGGCCTCCAGGGCGGCGTCGATATGTCGGTGAACGGCAACCCGACGACCAACAACCTCTTCCTGATCGACGGCGTGAACAACAACGACGTCGGATCAAACCGCACCATCCTGATCTATCCGTCGAACGAAGCGATCGCCGAGTTCAAGATGCTGACCAACAGCTTTGGCGCGCAGTATGGCCAGGCGTCCGGCGCAGTCATCAGCATCGTGACCCGCAGCGGCAGCAACCAGTTCCACGGTAGCGCCTTTTACGATGGCCGTAACGACGCGCTGGATGCGTACACCTACTTTGCTCGCCAAAATGCGATCGCCGCAGCGGCGGCCGGCAACACGCTGCCAGAGGGTGGCAAGGACAAGCTGCGCCGCAATGACTGGGGCTACTCGGTCGGTGGCCCGGTAAAACGCGACAAGCTCTTCTTCTTTTTCTCAGAGGAGTGGAACCATGAGATCCGCGGCCGCACGGTTAGCGCCTGCGTGCCCACGGCTGCGGAGCTGGGTGGCGACTTCTCGGCAGATACACCGAATTCAACCACCACCTGCAGCCAGGTCCTGCCCACGTTTTCGCCCGCCCTCGCCGCTACCGGCAATCCGCACAAGCTGGCCAGTGTCGATCCCGCAGCCGCCACTGTGCTGCAGATCTTCCCCCTGCCCACGCGCACCAACCTCATCAACGGTGACAACTGGTCGCAGTCGCTGCCCACGGAACTGCTGTGGCGCGAAGAGAACGTGCGGGGCGACTACAACCTGAACAAGCGCAACACGATCACGGGCCGCTATACGCAGGACACCTGGAGCAACCCGTCGTACAACGCCGGCTACTGGGGGGATAGTCCCTTCCCTTCACTCGACAGCAACTGGTCGCAGCCGTCCAAGTCGCTCATGGGCCGCGTGACCACCACCATCAGCCAGTCCCTGGTCAACGATGCTGCCTTCCAGTACTCGAACAACCGCATCATCATCACTGCCGGGGGTACGGATCCTGGCCTGCTCGGCTCAATCACAACGGCTGTGCCCACGCTCTTCCCTGAGGCCGACAAGCACGCCAAGCAGGGTATTCCCTCGGTAAACCTGGGGAACTACACCAACGCCGGCGGCATCCAGCTGATCGCCCCCTGGCAGAACCAGCTTGACCTGTACAGCTTCCAGGATGATGTGTCCAAGGTGCTATCGCGCCACGTGGTGAAGTTTGGCCTGAGTCTCGACTGGGATGGCAAGAACGAAGACACAGGCCCTGCCAGCTCTGAGCGTCCTACCATCAACACCGCCGACACAAACGTGGCTCCGGGTGGAACGACAACGGGCAACAACCTGGCCAACTTCGAGGTTCCGGGCAATCCCTTCCTGCTGTCAGAGAACTCGACCAACGTTCGCGCCATGCTGCGGTGGCGCGACTATGAGTTCTACGTCACCGACAACTACAAGGTCAGCCCGCGGCTGACGGTCGACGCAGGCGTGCGCTACTCCCTTATGCCTCCCACCTACCAGCCCAACGGACAGGAGACCAGCTTCCAGCCCTCGCTCTACAATCCCGCGGGTTCGCCAAGTGACTCCTGCAATGGCCTGTGGATCGTGAAGGGAACCAATCCCTGCGGCGACTCCAACACCAAGTTCGGCACCGACTTCAGCCTGGGTGTGGTCGGTCCCAACAAGTACCTGCAACACGTCAACCACCACCTCTTTGCTCCCCGCCTGGGCATCACCTACGATGTCTTCGGCGGCGGCAAGACGATCCTCAGCGCCGGCGCGGGGCAGTTCTTCCAGCGCGAACGCATCTCGCGGTACACGCTGGTCTCAAACGCTCCTTTCTCCCTCAGCGAGAGCGGCTATGCCCGCTCGATTGGCGGAGCGACCCCCGCCAGTCTTGCCGGCGGCGCCTCCAGCCCGCAGGGCGGCTACGATCCTCGTGCCATCATGCCCAACTCCTGGCAATGGAACCTGACCGTGCAACACGCGCTGGCTCAGAACTCCATTGTGTCCGTAAGCTACGTCGGCAACCGTGGCGAGCACCTCACCTCGGACTACGACATCAACCAGATACCGCAGCAGAACTGGCTCCAGGCTGCCTTCCTGGGCAGTGGCAGCACCCAGCAGAATGCGCTGCGCCCCTACTCCAACTACGGTTCGCTTGTCTGGTGGACGCACGACGGCAACTCCAACTACCAGTCGCTGCAGACCCTGTTGAAGACCCGCCTGCACAACCTGCAACTGGTGGCTGCCTACACCTGGTCTCACTCCATCTCCGATATCCTGCTGGATAACTCGGATGGCGGCCTGAGCCTGGCTGCGCGCACCTACTATCCCAACCCGCGGCTCGATCGGGGCAACGGAGACACCAACCGCCCGAACGACTTCGTCGCCAACGCCATCTACGCCTTCCCGAGCTTCAGCAGCCGGTCGCAGCTGATCAGTGATGCTTTGGGTAAGTGGGAGTTGAGCGGCATCACCACGGCGGCTAACGGCAACTCCTTCAGCGTCTACCAGGGAGCTGGAGAGAACACGTCGAACGTCTCGGCTCTCAACCTGCAGAACCTGCCCCAGACCGGAGCAGGGGCCCTGAACGGCCTTGCCGGTACCGGCTACACCTCCAACCAGCGTCCGCTGGTAGTGCCCGGACAGAGCTGCTCGGCCAACCGCAACGGCGCGCAGATCGTCAATCCCAACGCCTTTACCTTGATCGGCTATCAGATTGGCACGCTCCCCGGCAACATGGCTCCGCGGGGCTACTGTCATGGTCCCAACTTCGTCAACACGGACTTCTCGGTGGATAAGAACTGGTTGATCAAGGAAAGGGTCACGATGCAGTTCCGTCTGGACTTCTTCGACATCTTTAACCATCCCAACTTCAATGCCAGCAATGGCCAGTTCACGCCGTTCCAGAGTGTGAACTGCGGAGCGGCCGTGGCCGGCATGTACCAGCCCTGCAGTGTGACCAACAACGTGATCACGGCGCAGACCGCGACTTCGGGCTTCGGCGCTTCAAACTCCGTCATCGGCGGCAACGCATCGAGGCAGCTGCAGTACACGCTGCACTTCAACTTCTAGCCGCCCCGGCCCTGAAGCTTGGGCCTGGAGCATCCTCAGGAGGACTGGCCCCGGCCAGTCCTCTTTTTGCGCGTCAACGGACGAGGTACCCTCTCTAGACATGATTGCTTCGCAGTGGATGATGCTGCTTCTGCTGGCCGCTGGGAGCGCAGCGTGGGCCCAGGCGCCGAAACCCCATGCCGCTCCGGCGAACGAGCAGCGAGAGCTCGACCAGCACATGGAGGCTGAGCGCACGGCGGTGGCCTCAGGCGACGCGTCTGCCATCATCACCCGCTGCCGAGAACTCGTGGCCTACGCGCTGGCCCAGCTCGGAGACCTGCGAATCTCCGCCGGCGATACCGGCGAAGCGATCTCGTTCTACAAGAGCTCGCTTGCGGCTGTGCCTTCTACGCGCATCCAGCTGGATCTTGCCGCAGCGCTCATCCGGTCCAAACAAGTCGATGCCGGCCAGGAGCTGGCCACGGGCGTGCTTGAAGCCGAGCCCGCCAACCCGCGAGCGCTGGCGCTGTTGAAGGGTAAGGTCGACGCCCCCCATGCTGCCGCGCCTCTACCTGCCTCGCTGGCCACCGAGGGCAGGCTGCGCCGCGATCTCGCCCTTGCCTATACCGACTGGGGCACCGCGGTGATCCGGCAGCAGGGCGACTACGCGGGTGCGCTGCTGCTCTTCGACGCGGCCATGCACTGGGACCCGACCGCGCCGGGCGCTGCCCGCAGCCAGGCGCTTGCCGCCTTTCGCCTGGGCAAGTATGAAAAGAGCGCCGCTGCCTGGCGCACGGTGCTGGTGGCGCAGCCGGCGGACAAGGAGGCGCATGTGCTGCTGGGGCTTTCGCTCTTTTCGCTGCGCCAGTTTCCTGAGGCAGCGCAGGCTTTTGCACCGGCCGCCGCGAGCGTGATGGACAATCCTCGCGCTGCTTACGCGTGGGCCTTCTCGCTCGCGCATGCCGGGGAGCCGCAGCAGAGCAATCGCATCCTCGATGCGCTGAGTGCGAAGCCGCTGCCTGCCGACCAGCGGATGCTCGTCTGCCAGGTCTACGAGCAGACAGAGAACTACGAGCACGCCATCACCTGCCTCAAACAGGTGATCGCAGAGCAGCCCTCGGCAAAGCAGGCGCACTCCGGGATCGGCGTGTCGCTGATCCACCTCAGCCGCCCGGCGGAGGCCGTGCCAGAGCTGGAACAGGAGCTGGCTCTCGACCCGGAGAACCCGCAGGTCCGCTTCTACTATGCCTACGCGCTGCTTGCGACCTCGCGCAAGCCGGAGGCGCAGGCTATCCTCACCCGCCTGGTCGCCGAGGCACCGGGCGACAGCAAGGCACAGTACGAGCTGGGCAAGCTACTCGCGGAACAGGGCAAGTGGCCGGAGGCGATCGCGCACCTGCAGGCTGCTGCCGATACTGCCGACCCCACGGATTACGACGTGCACTACCAGCTGCAGAACGCCTACAGGAGGAATGGGCAGACCGAGCAGGCGGCGCGCGAACTTGCAGTGTACAAGGCGATCAAGGCAGGCTCACGGTAACGGGGTCTTGTCGTCTTCCCGGGCAGCTCGCCCTGCACGGCGAGCCGCGTGCCTGGCAGGCGATTACTTCTCTTCGGCCGTGACTGGCGGCGCCACCGGCTGCCGCTCGTTCCTGG
>DASWUY010000219.1:0-3236 GCA_036401435.1 Acidobacteriaceae bacterium
GACCCGCGTCTTAGCCTTGCGTGCGTCGTAGCGATCGAAGGCAGAGTCGATGCCGCGCAGGACGGCCTCGAGGGGAATGCCGGCATCTCGCCACGTTTCGATCAGCGCCCAGTCCAAAGTAGACAGCATGAGGAGCGAGCCGCGGCGGCGCTGGAAGTGGTCTTCGATCTCAGTGAAGTAGTTGAAGTAGTTCTTCACGGACTAGGAATCCGCGCCCGACTTGACGGCCTGTGCACCGGCCTTACGTGCAGGGCCGCGCTCTGCCGCGTTGCGTTCCCAGATCAGGCGCAGCCCTTCAAGCGTCAGCATCTCGTGGGTCTCGGTGATGTAGGCAGAGTCGGGCGCGATGAGCCGCGCGAGCCCGCCGGTGGCGATGATCTTCGGTTGACCGGGCAGCTCGGCCAGGATGTGCTGCAGGATGCCGTCGACCAGCCCAAGGTAGCCGTAGAAGAGACCGGACTGCAGATTTGTGACCGTGTTGGTGCCAATTGCCTGGAGCGGCTTCCGGACGTCTACCCGGGAGAGCCGGGCCGCACGCGAGAAGAGCGCGTCGGCTGAAATGCCGAGGCCTGGAGCGATGGCCCCACCCAAGAACTCACCCTTGGCGCTGATCACGTCAAAGGTGGTCGCCGTGCCGAAATCGACGACAATGCAGGGACCGCCATAGAGTGCAAAGGCAGCGACCCCGTTCACCACCCGGTCGGCGCCTACCTCAGCCGGATTGTCGACCAGCAGTGGCATGCCGGTGCGAATGCCTGGCTCTACCAGGAGCGGCTTGCGCCCGAAGTATTTCTCCGAGACGCGGCGCAGCGTGGAGTCCAGCGGCGGCACCACGGACGAGATGATGATGCTGTCAACGGCAGCCGCATCAACGCCGCGCATGGCAAACAGGTTCAGGAAGAGCACGCCATACTCGTCCGCGGTCTGGGTCTTGTGCGTCGTCACCCGCCAGTCTGCGAGCAGCCGGCCGGGCGTGCCGTGGCTTGCATGGCTGAAGACGCCGAGGACGGTGTTGGTATTGCCTACGTCAAGGGTCATCAGCATGGGCGGGCTCATCGCTCCTGCGCGCGCACGCCGCCAGACAGGACGCGGCGCATGCCCTCTGCGGTGCGCACCTGCAGGAAGCCGCGGTTGTCGAGGCCCGCAGTGACGCCCTCGAAGGGTCCACCCGGCAGCTGGTCGACCACCACCCGTTTGCCCCGCACCCAGCTCGATGCCGCTTCCAGGCGTGTAAGCAGCATGTGCTGGGCACGGGCCGCGTCACCGCTTGCGAGCAGACCTGTCTCGTACTCAAGCGCACCAAGGAAGGCTGCGAGCAGCTCCTGCCGGGTCGTGTGGCCGCCCTCCATGGCGAGCGAAGTGGCCTGGCTTGCCAGGGCGGCAGGGAACTGCAGCTGGTGCACGTTGATGCCGACACCAATGACCAGGTGCCGCACGCGCGTTGCCTCGGCATGCATCTCGGTCAGGATGCCGGCTACCTTGCGGTTGCCGAAGAGCAGATCGTTGGGCCAGCGCAGATCCGGGACCAGGCCGGTGGTCGCACGCACGGCCGCGAGCACGGCCAGCCCGGCGGCAAGCGAGTACCAGAGGGCGTCACCAGGCGCGAGCGAGGGTCGCAGCAGTATGCTCACATAAAGGCCTGCGCCCGCGGCGGAGGACCAGTTGTGTCCGCCGCGCCCGCGCCCTGCCGTCTGCACGTCGGCCAGATAGACGCTGCCGTGGGGAGCGCCGATCGCACCCTGCTCGAGCGCTTCGGTGTTGGTGGACGCAATCTCGGCAGAGTGGTGCAGGTGGCCGGCAAAGGGCGTACCGGCGAGCGCGGTGCCTAGCGCTTCCAGATCGTAACCGTGGTCGGCACGTGCCGGCAGCAGGTCTGGCGCGGTGGGGACGACGGATGGAAGGTTCTGCGAGACGCTCAAGGTCCGTGCTCCGCCGAGATGCGCATGCTGAGGTCCACAGCCACGGCAGAGTGCGTGAGCGCGCCCACAGAGATGTAGTCGGGGCCGGCGAGTGCGTAGTCGCGAATGGTGGCCAGTTCGATACCGCCCGAGGCTTCAATGGGGAGGACCAGGCCGCGGCTGCGGACCATGCCAATGGCCTTTTTCACTTCGGCTGGCGTCATGTTGTCCAGCAGCAGCGACTCGGCACCGTTGGCCAGCGCCTCTTCGAGTTCCGCAAAGGTGCGCACTTCAATGTCGATTACCTGGCCGCGTACACGGCGCTCCAGTGCCCGCTTGAGCACTGCCGCCACGCCGCCCCCGAGCGAGATGTGATTGTTCTTGATCAGTACGCCATCCGATAGATCGAGTCGATGATTCTCGCCCCCACCGCAGGTTACCGCATACTTGTCGAGCACGCGTAGGCCAGGCACCGTCTTGCGCGTGTCGATGACGGTTGCGCCTGTGCCGGCAACGGCATCGGCATAGCGGCGGGTAAGAGTGGCGATGCCGCTCATGCGCTGCATCAGGTTCAGGATGACCCGCTCGCAGGCCAGGATCACGCGGGCATTGGCTCGGATGACGGCCAGGGACTGTCCCCGTTTGACGCGCACGCCGTCAAAGATCTCCGGGTGGCTGATCACCTCGAAGCGCCCGCTGCGGTTTCCATCGAGGCGGGCAAAGACTTCAAGGATGCGCCCAATGGACTGCAGACCGGACACCGTGCAATCCTGCTTGGCAAGCACAGTGGCAGCGGCGCGCAGAGTGGGATCGATGGTCAGCGCCGTGGTCGCGTCCTCGATGGCTTTGTCCTCCACGAGCGCCTGCTCCAGGATCGCCTCTATACGTCTGCTCTTCCAGTCCATCGACCCTGCCTCGCGTCCTACGCCTTGCTCATGCAGCCAAACCGATCCAGAGTGGCGCGCGTCTTGATCAGCAGATCGTCCAACTCGCCGGCCCGCCGACGGATGCCTTCAACGACTGGGGCTGGCGCCTTGGCCAGAAAGCTCTCGTTGCCAAGCTGCCGCTGCGCGTTCGCCTGTTCTTTCTCCAGGCGCACCAGATCCTTGACCAGCCGCTCGCACTCGGCGGCCACGTCTACCTGCTTCTCGTAGATGACCTGCACGTCGACGCCGGGAGTGGTGCGGGTGCCAGCACCCTGCAGACTCTCGCTCGCAAATCGCACATCGGTGACGCGGCCTAGCCTCTCGATCACATCAAGGTTGCTCATCCATACATCGGTAAGTGCTTGGTCGCCCACAGGCACGAAGAGCCGCAAGGGCACTGCAGCCTTTTCTT
>DASWUY010000220.1:0-1736 GCA_036401435.1 Acidobacteriaceae bacterium
CAGCTCCTCAAGACCGGCAGGCTGCGACTGACTAGCTCTGAGGAGATGACAGACAAGGCTTGCAGCCCTTGTCACGCGGACCCGGTTCAAACCGAGCGCGCCGGCTTCCGCTCCCTTTACACTGGTGGAACGAGCCCCAGAGTAGCGACAGGAGCAGCAGTGGACCCGTACATCGAACACGTCGTCGACCTCACCGATCCGGCTGAGAACCAACTCTACAACATGACAGCAGACCAGGCACGGACCATTCTGCTGGAACGCCCGGCGGCGGCGATGCGAGAGGTACAGGGATCGTTCGCGCTGCTCGCCCGTTGCGGCAAGACGGTGCGCATGGCGCGGTCGCTCGACCGGCCCATGCGCTACTTCCTGGCCAAGCGGGCGGAGGGCCCGGTCCTGGTTGTCGCGGCGCGTATCGATGAGGTGTTCGCGTGGCTCAAGACGCAAAATCTTGAGGGGCAGATGCATCCGAGTTACACACGCATGGTGCCGGCGCACTACGTGACAGAGATTCAACTGGTAGGCTGCCCCGATCCCGACCCCGTGTACACACGCTACTTTACGCCCGCCATGGGCACGCTGCCGCCGGACCTCGACACGATTGGCCGGCAGTACATCGGCGCGCTTACTGAAGAGATCGCGCTGTGGCTGGATCGGGTGCCAGCTGAGGAGCCGATCGGCGTCTGCTTCTCAGGCGGCGTGGACAGTGGCAGCGTGCTTCTCGCGACCTACCATGTGATGAAGCAGCGCCGCATGAGTCTGAGCCGCCTGAAGGCTTTTGTTCTGGACCTGGGCAGCGGCCCGGACGTTGAGCAGGCGAAGGCCTTTCTGGATGCAGCGGGGCTGGGCATGCTGCTCGAGGCGATTGAAGCCGATGCCGCATCGATCAACCCGCACGAGACGATCGAGGTGGTCGAGGATTACAAGGCGCTCGACATCGAGTCAGCGAGCATGGCCATGGCGCTGTGCCGCGGCATTCGTGCGCGCTATCCGGAGTGGCGCTACCTGTGCGATGGCGATGGTGGAGACGAGAATCTCAAGGACTACCCTATCGAGGAAAATCCGGAGCTTACCATTCGCAGCGTGGTGCACAACCAGATGCTCTACCAGGAGGGTTGGGGCGTCGGCAGGATCAAGCACTCGCTGACCTACAGCGGGGGCCTGAGCCGCTCGTACACGCGCACCTATGCACCGGCGCACCACTTCGGCTTTCGCGGCTTCAGTCCTTTTACGCGCCCGAACGTGATTGCTGTTGCCGAGGCGATTCCCTTCATTGCACTGACCAACTACGATGTGGCGCGGCTCTACGCGCTCAAGGGAGAGATTGTCTCGCGCGGCATCGAGTCCATCACCGGTATCCGGATGAAGGTGTTTGAGAAGCGCCGCTTCCAGCATGGCGCGATCTCCGCAGAGGCGATGCGCCAACGCATGCCCTATCGCGAGGCAGACTACCGCAAACATTTCCTCGCCCGCTACCTTTGAACACTCAGGCGGCGTACCCGGAGCGGGCTGCCGATCGGGATCGCTGGATCGTTGAGCGGCGGGGAGAACGCGCACCGGTCGACGCGCGGATACCTTATGCCTTTCTGGTCGAAGAAGAGCGATTTGCGACTGGCGATGTGGGCCCGGTGGCCACTCTGTTCTTAACCAACCGAGAATGTCCGTGGCGCTGCGCCATGTGCGACCTGTGGCGCCACACCCTCAAGGAAAGCGTGGCTCCTGGAGCCATTCCGGCGCAG
>DASWUY010000221.1:0-1818 GCA_036401435.1 Acidobacteriaceae bacterium
TCTGCCGCCGACTCGCCTGCACGCGGCGCGATGGGTTCGCGCAGGCGGGCGCCGCGCGGAGCAGCGCGGTGGTAGGGCACCGCCCAGCTCTGGTCCCCGGCCAGCTCGGCCGAGGCCCGCAGCGGCCAGTACGGCTCGCGCAGAAACTCGCGGGCCAGGAGCACCAGGTCAGCCTGAGCGGCCGCCAGGATTTCTTCCGCCTGCTGCGGCGTGGTGATCATGCCGACCGCGGCCGTGGGGATCGCCGCCTCCGCGCGAATGCGTGCCGCAAAGGGTACCTGGTAGCCGGGCGCGGAAGGGATCTTGACGTTCGGGATCAGCCCGCCAGAGGACACATCGATCATCTCGACCCCACGCGTCTTGAGCAGGCGCGCCAGGGCGACCGACTGGTCCAGGGTCCAGCTGGAGGAGGCGTCAGCAGTGGCGGTCTCCGCCCAGTCCGTGGCCGAGATGCGGACCAGCAGAGGCAAATCGAGCGGCCACACCTCACGCACCGCATCCACCACGCGGACCAGCAGCCGCGCCCGGTTTTCAAAGGAGCCGCCATACTCGTCGGTGCGATGGTTGGACAGCGGGCTGAGAAACTCATGCAGCAGATAGCCATGCGCGGCATGGAGCTCAAGCGCGTCAAAGCCGGCCTGCAACGCCCGCGTGGTAGCGTCGGCAAAGGCCCGCACGATGCGGTCGATCCCAGCCAGGTCCAGCGCCTCGGGCTGGCCGTAGTGGCGGTCAAAGGCAGAAGCGCTGGGTGCATAGATGGGGGCCCAGCCACCCTCCTCCGGCTGCAGGTGGTGCTCCGGAACCCATGGTGCCGCCATGCTGGCCTTGCGCCCGGCATGGGCCAGCTGGATGCCGGCGTAGGAGCCCTGGGAGTGTAGAAAGCGGACAATGCGGGCCAGCGGCTCAACGTGCTCCTGCTTCCAGATGCCTAGATCCCCCGGGGTGATCCGGCCCTCAGGGGTGACAGCGCTGGCCTCGACCAGGATCAGGCCGGCGCCGCCCACCGCCCGGCTGCCCAGGTGAACGAGGTGCCAGTCGTTGGCAAAGCCGTCCTCAGCCGAGTACTGGCACATGGGCGAGACGACGATCCGGTTGGGCAGGGTGAGCCCGCCAAGGCGGAAGGGGGAAAAGAGCTGCGAGGGCATGCGGTGGTTTCTCCTTGGGCGCGCGCAGGGCGTGGAGTCCCCGGGGGCGCCATTTCTCTTTTGGATGATGGTGCAGCGGCTGAGGACGCAGGCAGCCCCGTGCCCGGCGCAGGGGAACTGCGCCTCGCGGTTGCGCGTACCTTAGGGTGCAGGGCAGCGGAGACCGGGCGGCGGCACGCCCGTCCCGTAGCCGGTGCAGGGCCGCCGGCAAAAGGGCCCGGTGCAAGGGAGAAGCGTATGGGTCAAGCAATGCGGAGTCGCAATATCCCTGGTGTGGCAGCCGGGTTGGTCCTGAGCCTGGTGGCCGGGCTTACCGGGTGCTACGTGAAGGTGAACAAGGGCCAGAACGGCGACAAGGACGTCACCGTACGCATGCCCATGGGCGGGGTGCAGGTGCACGAGAACACGCCCAGCGCCAACGACCTCGGGCTCCCGACCTATCCCGGCGCGACCGTTGCCCACGATGAGCATGGCAGCAGCGGCGCAGACATCAACCTCGGCTTCGGGGAGTGGCAGCTGCACGTCAAGGTCGCGAAGTACGAGACAGCCGACCCGCAGGGCCGGGTGGAGACCTTCTACCGTTCAGCGCTGGGGCGCTATGGTGACGTGATCGAGTGCCGCGGAGGACATGCGGTCGGCTCGCCGGCGCGCACCCGCGACGGGCTGGGGTGCG
>DASWUY010000222.1:0-9960 GCA_036401435.1 Acidobacteriaceae bacterium
ACGTGGTGGCCGAGTTCGCCGGCATCGCCGGCTCGCTGGAGCTGTTTCATCTGAGCAAGTACCTCGCAGTCCCGGTGTGCGCGGTGCTGGTCTGGCTGCTGGTGGTCAAGGGAAATTACAAGAGCGTCGAAAAGATATTCCTGACGGCCTCGGCGTTCTACATCTGCTACGTGATCGCCGGGGTGCTGGCGCGGCCCGCCTGGCACGATGCGATGGTGGCGACGGTGCGCCTGCCCAGCCGGCCTGCCTGGCACGCGAATGGCTACACCTACATGGTGGTTGCCCTGATCGGTACCACCATCGCGCCCTGGATGCAGTTCTATCTGCAGGCCTCCGTCGTCGAGAAACGTATCCCGGTGAAGAAGTATGCGGCTTCGCGATGGGACGTGATCATCGGGTCCATCTTCACCGACGTGGTCGCCTGGTTCATCATCGTGGCCTGCGCCGCCACCCTGTTTGCGCATGCGAGCGGGAGCGGGGGTGCTCCTATCAACGTGCCCGGAGACGCGGCCGAGGCCATGAGACCCCTGGCTGGCCGCTACGCCTTCCTGCTTTTTTCCTTCGGGCTCTTCAACGCTTCGTTCTTCGCAGCCTCGGTGTTGCCCCTCTCGACCGCCTACACGGTGTGCGAGGGTCTGGGGTTTGAGTCCGGGGTGGACCAGACCTTCAAGCAGGCGCCTTTCTTCTACTGGCTCTACACGGTGCTGATTGCAGGCGGCGCGGCGGTGGTGCTGCTGCCGCACTTCCCGCTCATCCGCATCACCATTCTTTCGCAGGTGCTGAACGGGGTGCTGCTGCCCATCGTGATCGTGCTGATGCTCTTGCTGATCAAGCGCAAGGACCTGATGGGCGAACACGTAAACACGGGCTTGTTCAACGTCGTGGCCTGGGCCACCGCGGTGATCGTCATCCTGCTGTCACTGGTGATGATGGTGCAGAGTCTGAGGGCCTAGGCGCGGAGCTTAGGCGCGGGGCCGGGCTGCGCTTGCCTGCCACCTGTTGCTGCGCGAGCGGGCCCCAGCTACAACAGCTTGCCCGCGGCGAGGTCGCGCACCAGGTCGCGATCGGCGGCAAGGAAGTCGAAGCTGGGCAGATCGCGCAGAGCGCACCAATGCATGGCCTGGAAGATGTTGTTCTTGAGCTCGCCCTCAAACTGGTGCACGACAAAGAACTGCAGGTCGACGGCTCCGCCACTGCGGTAGGTGTGCCGGATGCGGGTGATGCGGCTGCCGATGCGGGCATGGATGCCAAGCTCTTCATCCAGTTCGCGGGCGAGTGCCTCTTCGGCTGTCTCGCCGGCCTCGATCTTGCCGCCGGGAAACTCCCACTTGTGGGCCATCGGCTGATCGGCCCGGCGCTGGCAGATGAGCAGTTCGCCGCCGCGCAGGATCAGGGCGGCGGCCACGTAGCGCACCGACTTCGGCTCTAGCGCGCTGGGCTGCGGACGCCTGGGGAAGGAGCCTCCGAGCTGTGAGTTCTGCGCCCTCATACTGGGTTGGATTCCAATTCTGCTGCATCCGTCACTGCTTTCTGTCGGCGGCCTCGCGACGCGCCATTACCAGTGTTTTGACCGCACACATGCGCCGCGACGCGCATCCGGCGAACGCAGTCATCCGTTATTGCAGGAACGGCAGCCACGTGTGTCGGGCGTCGCACCCGCGCTGGCGGTTGCTGCAAGTCAAAGGGTCTGCGCATGCGTCGTGTCTGGCCGCCAGCCTGTGCGCAGGGGCTCAAAGACGCGCCAACCTTGCTCCGCGGCAATGGCTCGCAGGCCGGGGCTGGGGTTAACGGGAAAGGCGCGTCGGGCGATCGCCAGCATGGCCGCGTCATGAATCGAGTTGCCGAAGACCACATCAGGGTGAGCCAGCCCGGCCGCGAGCAACGCCTCACGCTTGGCGTCGTCGGTAGGCACGGCCAGCAGGCGATCGGTCGCGAAGCCGTCTTCGATTGCTACTTCTGCTGCGAGGATGCGGTGCGATGGGATGGCGAAGGGCTCGCCGCAGATGCCTGCTTCAATCACCCAGCGGTTGGTGGAGCTGACGGCCCAGAGCTCTGTGCCGCGCTGGCGCAGGGCTGCGACCAGCGGCAGCAACTCGGGGAACAGAAATGGCTGCACATGCGCCGCGACGAAGCTTCTGGCAGCGTCTCGCAGCCGCGTCTCAGCGATGCCTGCGTAGACCTCGACCATCTCGCCGCAGATGGTGCTCTCATCGACGACCCCCGCCTCGTAGAGGCGGTAGCGCTCGCGGATCCAGGCGCGGCGGGCGGGGGTGAGCAGGTCGGGGGCTTGGTCCAGCGTCCACCGTAGGAAGCCAAAGCCGGAGTCGGGCTCCCACAGGGTTCCATCGCAGTCAAAGACAGCGGTTTGCGGGTTGGTGGCGAGCACTGCCTGGTGGAAGGCCGCTGCCGTGTACTGCGCCTCGTCCAACAACGCACCTCAGGGCAGACGGCCGGATTCTGCCTATGTGTCCAGTGTAGGGGTGTGGCGGCTCGCCGGTCAGGGGGAAGGACAGGTATATGCCTCGCCACTCCCGTTGCTCACCGAAGGAGCAACCGGCATGCGCGCCGCTCGCGATAATAGAGGGATGAGGCGTTCCCCGAAGACCGGCGGGCCTGGCGGTGGAGTCGATCTGCTGAGCGCCTATGGCGTCTACCTGGCGATCGAGAAGGGGCTGCGTCCGCTGACCTGCGAGGCGTATCAGCGGGACCTGCTGCAGTTCCACGAGTTTCTGGAGCAGCGCCACCTCTCTCCACTGGCGGCACGCCAGGCAGAGGTGAGCGGCTTTCTGCGTCACCTTGGAGAGCACGGGGTGAGCGCCCGTTCCGCCGCCCGCAAGCTCTCCTGCCTGCGTGGCTTTTACCGTTGGCTGCTGCTGGACAAGCAGGTCGCACATGACCCTACCCTGCACCTGGACTCACCCGCTACCTGGAAGGTGCTGCCCAAGTCGCTGGCCGAGGCGGACGTGCGAGCCATGCTGGAGCGACCTGTGCACGGAACGCCTGCTGTGGAGCTGCGCAACCGGGCTCTGCTGGAGCTGCTGTACGGCAGCGGCCTGCGCGTCTCGGAGGCGGCAGACCTGAACGTCGCAGACCTGGACCTGGCAGGGGGGCGGGTGCGCGTACGGGGCAAAGGGGACAAGGAGCGTCTGCTGCCGCTGGGCGACCAGGCTGCTCATGCGATTGCGGAGTACCTGGCCGAAGGGCGGGCGGCGCTTGAGAGCCGGGCACGGGGCTCACACCGGAGCGGCCCGACGACGGCGCGGGACAGGCTGTTTCTGTCGACACGCGGTGGGCCGCTCTTGCGCTTGGCCATCGGCCGCATTGTGAAAGCGGCCGATGCCCGGGCTACGCCGCACATGCTGCGGCACAGCTTTGCCACCCACATGGTGGACCATGGGGCCGATCTGCGCACGGTGCAGACGCTGCTGGGCCACGCCGACATAGCGACCACCCAGGTGTACACGCATGTTGCCCTGGGGCGGCTGAAGGCGACGCACCGGCTGCATCATCCGCGCGAGCAGCGCGCCAGGCAGGGCAGCGATGGCAGCTAGGGGGGCATTGGCTCGGGCGAGAGCCGGACGGGCGCGAGCGGCGAGCCCCCCTCCGGAGCCTTCGGGCCCCGCCTTTCGCGCGGTAGCTGCGGCGCCGGACGCGCGGTCCCGCCTGGGGCTGCTCGCTGGCCGCTATCTGGAGACGCTGGCACACGAGCGGGGCGCGTCCACCCATACCCTGCGCGCCTACCGCCGGGAGCTGGCCAGTTTCACCGGCTGGCTGTGTGGCAAAGGGGCGCTTGGCGCAGACGCCGGGCCGGAGGCGATCGGGCACCTGCATGTTCGCCACTGGCTGGCCAGCCTGCATGCCTCGGGACTTGGCCAGGCCTCGCTGGCGCGGGCTCTGGCCCCGGTTCGCTCCTGGATCAAGTGGATGGCGCGCGCCGGGCTGGTGGAGCAGAATGTCGCCCTGCTGGTGTCTACGCCCAAGCGGGCCAGCCGCCTGCCCCGCGTGCCCAGTTCCGAGGAGATCAACGGGCTGATCGAGAGCCTTGCCGCGGGCTCCGAAACTGCGTGGCCGGCGCGCGACCGGCTCATCCTGGAGCTGCTGTACGGCTGCGGGATTCGGAATGCGGAGCTAGCCGGGCTGAACCTCGACGATCTGGACCCGGCCAACGCGGTTCTGCTCATCCGGGGCAAGGGGCGCAAGCAGCGCTATGTTCCCATGGGCGAGGCGGTTTCCGCCGCGTTCGCGGCCTACCTGCCGGAGCGGTCGGCTCGCGTGGCCGGGAGCAAGCTGCGGCCCGCGCCGGCGGCGGTGCTGCTTCCCGTCCGGGTAGGCCGCAACAGCCGGCTCACCACCCGCTCCATCGGGCGCATCCTGAAACAGCTGGCCATTGCCTACGGGCTGCCGGCGGAGATGCATCCACACACGCTGCGCCACGCCTTTGGCACCCACATGCTGGAGGAAGGCGCGGACCTGCGCGCCATCCAGGAGCTGCTTGGGCATGCGCGGCTCTCGACCACCCAGCGGTACACGCAGCTCACCGTGTCGCAGCTGACAGAGGTCTACGACCGCACCCACCCGCGGGCTCGCTAGCGTTGTCGTCTGGGCGCGGCCTTCGCCAGGCCGAAGCAGGCCGGGGCTCTGCTGCGGTATAGTCAGCCGGGCGGCGCCCCGCTAAGGCGCCACTTTGCCTTCTCACGAGGAACCTCCTTTGCCCCGTCTCGCTCGCATCGCGTCTTTCGTGCCTCTTCTGCTGCTCTCATCCCTCTGGCTTGCGGCGCAGACGGCCCCGCCGGGCCCGACCACCAACAGCAGCGTTGTCGACGCTCAGGGCACGGCGCACATCACCCGGGTTGTCCCGCTGCCCTCGGTGCTGGCGCCCGAGACGCTGAAGGCCTACCAGCACCCGGGGAGCGACGCCGCCAGCATGGATCCGGACGTGCTGAAGCGCCGCGCGGCGACCCAGGTCTGGCAGGATGGGGCAGCACAGCAGTCTCTCGCCGTATATCCTGCCAGGATCACGGAAAGCAAGGTAGCCGGGATCCCGGTGCATCTGGTCGACCCTTTGCCGGAGGCGAAGGCCGGCCCCGCGAGCATGCCTGGCGTGAGCTGCGATCCGCTGCATTACTCCGCGATCGCAGCGAGCCAGGGCGGGCAGCAGGCAGACGGGCTGTGCTCCGGCAAGCCTGAGCCAATCCACGCGGATCGCGTGCTGCTCTGTCTGCATGGGGGCGGCTTCAACTCCGATTCGGGCTCCTACTCGGAATCGATTCCCATGGCCAACCTGACCCGGACGCGCGTCGTCTCGGTGCTTTACCGCCTCTCGCCGGAGAACCAGTACCCTGCAGCCCTGGAAGACGCCATTGCTGTGTACAGGGAGCTGCTGAAGACCTACGCGCCCCGGCACATCGTCATCTACGGCACCTCGGCGGGAGCCATTCTGACGGGCGAGGTGGCGGCCCGGATCAAGCAGCTTGGCCTGCCACAGCCGGCCGCCCTGGGCGTCTTCTCCGGCTTGGGCGACTTTGCCGCGAGGGGCGACTCCGGCGCACTCTTCACGCTGACCGGCTTTACCGGCCAGCTGCCCACGCCCAAGCTCGAGCCGGGACCGCAGACGCCGTCAGAGTACTACGGCATGCACGACCCGCATGACCCGATTCTTTCCCCAAATGGCGGCGACCTGCACGGCTTGCCGCCAACGCTGTTCCTCACCAGCAGCCGCGACATGCTGATGAGCGGCACGGCGGACATGGAGCGAGCCTGGCGCCGTGACGGGGTGCGCACGCAGATGGTGGTCTTTGACGGGCTGCCGCATGCGTTCTGGCTGAACGTGAACCTGGCGGAGTCGCGGGAGGCGTTCGCCGTGATGGCTGCCTTCTTTGCGACGGAACTGGGCCGCTGACGGCTCGCCGCGTCGTCCCGGGTGGGGCTGGTGATCGCGACCTGCAGGGGTCCGGGGCAACGCCCGCGGGAGAGGTCGCACATGGGGAACGGGTTGGCAGCGCCAGCCGGATGCCCGGGTTACACTGTTCAGTGAGGGTTTTCACTTGATCGGTAGTGTGCTGACAAAGGTTTTCGGGACCAGCAATGAGCGCATCATCAAGCGCCTGGTGCCGGTGATTGCAGAAGTAGCGCAGTTTGAGCCTGCCCTGCAGGCTCTCTCTGACGAGCAGCTGCGGGCCAAGACCGAGCAGTTTCGGTCGCGCATTGAGCAGGCGCGTGCGGCGCTGAACCCGGCCGATGCGCCGGACGGGGAGGCACGCGCCGAGGCGGAGCGCGCGGCCGAAAAGCGGGTGCTCGACGAGCTGCTGCCGGAGGCCTTTGCGGTGGTGCGTGAGGCTGGCCGCCGCGCCGTCAACATGCGCCACTTCGACGTGCAGTTGATCGGCGGGATGGTGCTGCACCAGGGCAAGATCGCCGAGATGCGGACGGGCGAAGGCAAGACGCTGGTGGCGACGCTGCCTGTCTACCTGAACGCGCTGGCCGGCCATGGCGTGCACGTGGTTACGGTGAACGACTACCTGGCCAAGCGCGATGCGGAGTGGATGGGAAAGATCTACGAGTTCCTGGGGCTGACGGTAGGGGTGATCGTGCATGACCTGGACGATACCCAGCGCCGCGCCGCCTACGCCGCCGACATCACCTACGGTACCAACAACGAGTTTGGCTTCGACTACCTGCGCGACAACATGAAGTTCGAGTTGTCAGACTGCGTGCAGCGTGGACACCATTTCTCGATTGTGGACGAAGTGGACTCGATCCTGATAGACGAAGCCCGCACCCCGCTCATCATCTCCGGGCCTACCGACCAGACGACCGACAAGTATGTCCGGGTGAATCGCATCATCCCGGCGCTGGAACGCGGCGAAGAGATCGAGAGGGGTGAAGACAAGATCCTGACCGGCGACTATGTCGTCGACGAGAAACACAAGGCCATCACCGTTACTGATGAAGGCTGGGAGAAGATTGAAGGGCTGCTGGGGATCGGCAACATTGCGGACGTAGAAAACTGGGAGCTGAAGCACCACGTGGAAGTAGCGGTGAAGGCGCACACGCTCTACCGGCGCGATGTGCAGTACGTGGTCAAGGATGGTCAGCAGGGGCCGGAGGTGATCATTGTCGATGAGTTTACCGGGCGCCTGATGCCCGGGCGCCGCTGGTCCGACGGTCTGCACCAGGCGGTCGAGGCCAAGGAAGGCGTGACTATCCGCCGCGAAGACCAGACACTGGCCACGATCACCTTTCAGAACTACTTCCGCCTGTACAAGAAGCTCGCCGGCATGACCGGGACGGCGGAGACCGAGGCTGCCGAGTTCGACAAGATCTACAAGCTGGAGATCGTCGTCATCCCTACGAATCGCGAGATGCGGCGCATCGAGAACCCTGACGTCGTCTACCGCACGGCGCAGGAAAAGTACGTCGCGGTGGCGGAGGAGATTGCCCGGCTGCACGAGGAGAAGCAGCCGGTGCTGGTCGGCACCACGTCGATTGAGAAGTCCGAGCTGCTGTCGCACATTCTGCAGCGCAAGGGCGTGCGGCACGTGGTGCTGAACGCGAAATACCATGAGCGGGAGGCCGAGATCGTCGCTCAAGCCGGCCGCCATGGGATGGTTACCATTGCGACGAACATGGCCGGGCGCGGTACCGACATCCTGCTGGGCGGCAACGCCGAGTTCATGGCCAAGCAGGACCTGGTGCGCCAGAACCTGGCGCTGCCCGTGGCTTCGGCCGAAGGCGCGATCCAGCCGGCTGCGGCACCCGGCATGCTGCGCTTCTACTACCAGGGCCAGGAGTTTGAGACTACCCAGGCGCACTGGGACCGAGTCTACGCGCACCACGAAGAAGCGACCCGGAAGGATCACGAGGCGGTGGTGGGAGCCGGCGGCCTGCATATTCTGGGCACCGAGCGTCACGAGTCCCGCCGCATCGACAACCAGTTGCGCGGCCGGGCGGGCCGGCAGGGCGATCCCGGCGCCTCGCGCTTCTACCTTTCGCTTGAAGACGACCTGATGCGCATCTTCGCCAAGGAGTGGGTCTCGACCCTGCTGCAGAAGATGGGCATGGAAGAAGGCGTGCCGATTGAGAGCGGCATGATCTCGCGACGCATTGAGGCGGCGCAGAAGGCGGTCGAAGCGCAGAACTTCGAGTCGCGCAAGCACCTGCTGGAGTACGACGACGTGATGAACAAGCAGCGTGAGGCGGTCTACGGGCTGCGCCACTCGCTGCTCGAAGGGCTCGATCAGCGGGAGCTGATTGTGGAGGATTATGTTTCGAACATCCTCTCCACCATCCTCGACGAGCATGCTCCGGAGAAGGTTCATCCTGACCAGTGGGATGTGTCTGCACTCTCACAGAAGGTTGCGGACCACTTTGGCCTGGACCTGGCTGGCGCGGGGATAGACGCGGGCACCCTGACCCGGAACGCGCTCGGCGAGACCATCTTCGAACACCTGCGCGATCACTACGCGGCCAAGGAGCAGATCATCGGCGGCGCGGCGATGCGCTACCACGAGCGCATGATCATGCTCTCAGTGCTGGACGGCCTGTGGAAGGATCACCTGCTCAACATGGACCATCTGAAGGAGGGCATCGGGCTGCGCGGCTACGGGCAGCAGGACCCGCTGGTGGCCTATAAGCGCGAGTCCTTTGACATGTTCGGGGCGATGATGACGCGCTTCCAGGAGGACACGGTCCGGTACCTGTTCATGATGCAGATCGTCGGGCCGGATGGTCAGCCGATCTCGATCCCGGCCAGGCCGCTGGCCGAGCCGGAGACGCTGCTGGGCGCGCTCGATCAGGCGCCGCTGCTGGACGCGGCTGTGCAGCAGGGGCCGGGCGCTGCCGCGCCGGCCGCGCCTGCTGCTGAAGTGCGCACTGCTTCTCCTCTCCCTGCGCGCACCGCGCTTCCTGAGCCTGGGCCCTCGACCAACGGCGGGTCCGCAAAGCCGGCCCCTGCGGCGGCGGCCACGGCGACGAGCACGCCCGACGCAGGGCAGCCATCGAAGACGCCGCGAACCTACTCGGGCTCCGGCCCGGGCTTTGCGGCTCCGTCGCGTCCGACCGGCGCTTACACTCCGCTGCGTCCGGGCCGTGCCGCCGAGGCCGCCCAGGAGGGATCCTCCGGCAGTCCGGCAACCACTTCGGCGACCGGCCCGGGGACCAGTCGGGCGCCCGGCCGGGCAACCAGCCCGGCAACCAGCATCGACCGGCTGGAGCAGGAGTTTGCCGAGCGCAAGCGTCAGGAGCTGGTGCGCAGCCGCGGAAACGGCACGCCGCAGACCGCGGAACCTCGCCACACGGGCGACAAGGTCGGCCGCAATGACCTGTGTCCTTGCGGCTCCGGGAAGAAGTACAAGAAGTGCCACGGCATGTCTGCCGCCTGACGTGTAACCGGAGGCGTCCCGTTTAGAGGATGCGGGGAGCGCGTCCCCCTACCTTGCCCGCGCTCCCTCTGTTGCCCGCTTAGAACACCGGCAGCGGAATGACGGGCAGCGCCAGCTTCGGGGAGATCAGCACCTCCGCTCCCTTTGGCGTGGAGCAACCGCCGATGGCCTTCTTCCCGCAATCCCCCCACCAGTTGTTGCTGGCATCCACCCAGCCGTGGCCCAGGTTGATGAGGCCGGTATTCGGCCCGAGCAGATCGTTGAACTCCACCTGCACCCCGGCCGGCACGTTCACCGCAACGTCATTGCTCTCCTCTGCGATCACGTTGCCGGAAACGATATTTCCTGTGACTGGTGTCAGGGAGTAGATGTTGATCCCGGTCGGCCCGGGCGTGTGCGCGTCTTCGCCGTCTGGTCCATTGCCAATCAGCAGGTTGCCGACAATCATGTTGTCGTTCAGCAGCTGGTTAGGAGCATGCGCGTGCATGGCGACGCCAGGCAGCCCATTGCCATTCAGGAAGTTGGCAACCACAACATTGCCGTACGACTTTGCACCCGGCACAGAGGCAAAGATGCCCAC